>JACMQJ010000467.1 GCA_014377055.1 Candidatus Sericytochromatia bacterium | reverse complement strand
GTCATGCCGAAAAAGTTGTTACTATTGAAATGAATTCTGTCACAGACAACCCAATAGTTTTACCAGATACAGAGGAAGTTATTAGTTGTGGTAATTTTCACGGCGAACCTGTGGCAATAGTTATGGATTTTTTATCCATTGCATTATCTGAGTTGGCGAGTATTTCAGAAAGACGAATTGAACGTCTAGTTAATCCCAATCTTAGCAACGGTTTACCTGCTTTTCTTACTGGTAAAAGTGGTCTTAACTCTGGTTATATGATTGCTCAATATACTGCAGCGGCTTTAGTTTCTGAAAATAAATCCTTGGCACATCCTGCTAGTGTTGATTCTATACCAACTTCTGCAAATCAAGAGGATCATGTCAGTATGGGTACTATTGGAGCCAGAAAAGCATTAATGATTATAAAAAATCTATCTAATGTATTAGCAATAGAGGCATTATGTGGATCTCAAGGAATAGATTTTAGAAAGCCTATTGCCCCATCTAATGGTGTAAAGTTTATACACAACTTGATTAGAGAAAGAGTTGAGTTTCTTGATAATGATCGTAATATATCAGAAGATATTAATAAAATAAATCACTTACTTAACTCAGAAGCTTTTTTTGATCAGATCAAAAATTTTATTGATACAGTTATAGTGTAAATTAAATTTTAAAAGAAATTAAAATATGGTAAGTATTGCTACTAGAGAAATAAAATTATTAATCGTTGATGATTCTGCATTTATTCGCCAACTTATTACTGATATGATGGCAAGTTATACAAATGTGAAAATAGATACGGCTTCTAATGGTAAAATTGCCCTACAAAAAATTAAAGAAAATAAGCCTGATGTTATGACTCTTGATATAGAAATGGATGTTATGAACGGTTTAGAGCTTTTGCAAGTTATGAGAGATGAAAATATTTTTGTACCTACTGTTATTTTGAGTAGGTTAACAAAAAAAAATGGTGATGATGATATGACTATCAAATCTCTTGAATTGGGGGCAACGGATTTTATTTCTAAGCCAGAAAGTAATTTTATGGAGTTTGAATTTGATCAGCTTGCTCAAGAAATATATGAAAAAATATCTATTGCTATTAATGTTCCAAGAAATATTACAACAATAAGCAAACCAATTAAACCTTTAGCTTTAAAATCAAACTTGATTATTCCAAAAATATTGGTAATAGGATCATCAGCAGGTGGTCCAAGTGCATTGTATCAAATATTTTCAACTTTACCAAAAATAAATATACCTATTATTATTATCCAACATATACCAGCAGGATTTGCCAATTCATTAGCAAAAAGACTTAACGATATTAGTAATCTTTATGTCAAAATTGCTGAGGATGGTGAAACTATTAAACCTAATGTAGCTTATGTTGCACCAGGAGATTATCATTTAATAATGAAACAAAATGGTATAATAAGCTTGAATCAAGAGCCGTCTCATAAAGGTGTTAGACCTTCTGTTGATATTACATTATCATCTATAGCAAAAGTTTATGGTGGTAAAGTTCTAAGTGTTATCTTAACAGGAATGGGAAATGATGGAAGTGAAGGAGTCGAAGAGATTAGCCAACTAGGTGGTAAATGTATTGTTCAGAATAAAGAAACTTCTATGATATTTGGAATGCCAGAAGCAATAGTAAAAGATAGTAATGCGGATAGTATTGTTGCATTAAGCAAAATACCAGAAGAAATATCACATTATTTAGTAAATTGGAGCTAAAATGAGCGAATTAAAAGGATGGCTAAACCTAAACAAAGAAAAAGGTATAACTTCTCATGACTTGGTTAGTAAAGTCAGAAAAAAATTAAAAATTAAAAGAGTAGGACATGCTGGAACACTTGACCCAATGGCAACAGGTGTTATGGTTATAGCTGTAGGACAAGCAACACGATTAATTCAATTTTTGCAAGAAACAAAAACCTATAAGGCCGAAGTTTATCTTGGAATAACGACTGATACTCTTGATGCAGAAGGCAAAATATTATCTGAGAATCAAGTTAACGTTACCCAAGAACAGATTCATCAAGCTATAAAAAAATATATTGGTAAAATAAAGCAAATACCACCTATGGTTTCAGCTATTCATCATGAAGGTGTTAGATTGTACGAATTAGCTAGGCAGGGTATAGAAGTAGAAAGAAAATCAAGAGATATTGAGATTTATAATATAACAATTAGTGAAATTAATCTGCCAAAATTTACTATAGAAGTTAGTTGTCAGAGTGGCACATATATTAGAACTTTAGCTGATGATATTGGTCGTGACTTAGGCTGTGGAGCTCATTTGTCCAAGCTTGAACGTACTGAGGCTAATAAAATTTTTGCTAGACAAAATAGTTTAGAAGTCGATGACATAACACCAGAAACTTTGATACCATTTGATTTACCTGTTAGATATTTACCCGAAATAAGTTTGGATGATGAACTTGCCAAAAAATATTTACAGGGACAAAAAATTAATATTACAAATAAAAATGATACTTACCGAGTTACCAATAATAATTCACTAATTGGTATCGCTAAGCTCAATGATAATTTGCTAAAGCCAGAAGTTAATTTTGTCTTTACTGATAAAAATTGAAACAAATATTTTAGCTGTTATTGAATGTTATCAATTTCTATAATATAATCAATTTTTATTGAATTTTAGATACTGTTTTTGAAAAGAGAGATATATGGAAACCAAAAAAATAAGTTTAATGGCATCTTACGACTGGAGTATGCGTATTGCAATTAAAATGTTTCATGAGTTTTTGGATCCTGTTATCAAACATCAAGGTAAAGAGTATAAAATCGAATTTAATCGTATTATTGCTAGACCTCTTTTGTGTGGTGAAAGTCTTAATAAAGAATCAGATTTAATTGTTGATCGTACCATTCACTGGAATGATTATTATAAGTGTTGGGCTCAACAAGCCATGAATTCACAAATGCACATTGCCAATAACAGTTTATCCAACGATAATCATGATAAACATAGCACTTATGACCTGATGGCAAGAGCGATGCATCCAAAAGATCATTTTCCAAAGACAGCTCTTTTACCTCAGTTTTACCCTTATACAGAGTCACAACATAGACAAGAATTATGGGAATATCAACAAAAATTAATTGCCAAAAATACCAAATTTGGCTTTGATCCAAATCATAGTAAAACTGATTGGGATAAAGTACATGAAAGCCTTAATAGTGCAAAAAGACATAAAGTAAAGAGTCAAAGACTTAGGGAACATTTTTATGTACATGGTAACTATTTAAAAGCTACAGTCGAAAATATTTTTGATAATCAATTTCCTTTATTCCTAAAAAAGTCTTTTGGTGGCGGTGGTAGCGATGTTTTTAAGATACATTCACTTGAAGAGCTTTATGATAAATATGATAATGAAACTGGTGGTAGAGCTTTTCATTTACAAGAAGCTGTCGAAGATTATCAAACATTTGTAAGATGTATGGCTATTGGGCCTCAAATTTTACCAATGAGATTTGTCCCAGAAGCTCCTTTACATCAACATTATAGCCCTGAAAAATTAAAGGTTGATCAAGAGATTTTTTCAAGATTACAAAATTACGTAAAATTTATTAATTCATATATGCGTTGGACATACAATTCATTCGAGTCTTTGATAAAAGATGATGTTATTTATCCGATAGATTTTGCTAATGCTTGTCCTGATAGCAATTTAACCTCATTACATGTTCATTTTCCTTGGTTAATTTGTGCATTATTAAAATGGTTCTCTTTTTGTGCTGTGACAGGTAAAGATCTAAAAATTGATCTTGACCAAGAAACATACTTAACTTTTTTGAATGATCCTAATATATCTGCTGAAGAAAAATATAATCGTTACAGTAAAATGAGTGATGAATATTTTGAAACTGATAAGTTTAATCAATTTTGTGAAGAAAACTTTAACGATTTAGACGATAAAATGATTGAGTTTTATGATTTACATTTTGATGGAATTATT
>JACMQJ010000466.1 GCA_014377055.1 Candidatus Sericytochromatia bacterium | reverse complement strand
TATGGCAACTAAAGTTAATTCTAATACTTCATTTTATGGTAATACAGTAATATCAACAAATTCAGAGTCTACTAATTTAAAAAATGAGATTACTCCTCATAATAATTCAAAAATTGGTACAGAAACAAAAATATCAAGCTTGTCTGGGTCAATGATGCTTAATAAATCACAACTAAATATTAATGAACTTTTACCTATAAAATCAGAATTTGATAAGATAGTTGAAATATTTTTAACAAAATCAGGCTTCAAAATTATTAGTGAAGAAAAGATAGAGCATAATAAGATTATTAAGGCTAAAAAGTCATTAGATGAAAAAGTTTATTTGATCAATGTTTTAGATTCAAATGATATTGTCAAAGAAGAAAATCTTAAAACCTTGTTTTTTAAGTCTATAAAAGAAAATATTGAAAAGACTATTTTTATTTCTAATGGAGCTTTTGCTCTTGACTCTGTTAATTATGCTAATGTTAATAGCATAGAAATTTTTGATAAAGAAAAGCTAAATAAATTGGTTACTCAATAAAAATCATCTATAATTTACCTATATATCTGAGAAATTAGATAAATTATATAATTTCAATTTTTTATTAATAACAAAACAAATAATATGAAGAGAGATAACTATAACTCTGCTATTCTTGAAGAGAATCAGAAACCTAATATAAATAATGATGCTTTTGAGTTAAAAAGTGAAGATTTGTTTGTAGAAAGAAAATATATTTTTCATACTCAAAATGAGAGAATATCTATTTTTAAAGAGCTTGATGAGCCGTATATCCATGTTTTTTTAAAAGCATTATCATATCATATTTATAAAAAGCTATATAATACCTTAAAAGTAGATCCTGCTATTTATCGTAAATACAAATCAGATCTAATGGCTTTGAGTTATGCAGGTGAGCCTGTATGTTGGATTGAGTGTTTTGAAAGAGATTATGAAAAAATAGAATATATTTGTAAACATATTAGTGTTGAAGAGTTTATTTTGGTAGAGGTTGCTGACGATATAAAACCATTTATAGAAGAAATAAAAAAGAAAGTTCATTATAAGTATCATCATTTAATTACAGTAATTAACTTTATTCCAGAAATTATTTATTACGTTGATCCCGATGATATGTTTATTCTTGAAGATTGGTATCAAATTATAGATGTTGAATAATTAAAATATATACAAAAAAGACTTATTTATATTATGTAAATAAGTCTTTTTTGCTAATTTATAAAGTAAAACCGAATGGGCTATCAACAATATATAACCAAGTTCCATCAGCCTGTTTTCTAGCAACTTCTGCTGACTGTCCTGCCATTTCAACATTACTACCATCTGGAGCAGTTCCTTTTAGAGTCCATTTTCCAGCTAACATAGCAATATCATCTGATTGAATTACTTGTTTTGAGCTATATTTAAAAACAGGTTTAAGACCTACAAAGTTAGCCATTGCTTGTCTGACACCTTCTTTACCATGAGCCATAGCACCGTCAGGTAGAGCCAAAGCAGTTCCTTCTTCATACAAATCTACGAGTGCATCAAGATTGTGTTCATTAAGAGCTTTTTCAATTAACTCTTGAAGTTCTTCTGGTTTTTTTGCTGACATTTAAAATTTTCTCCTAATTTAAGTCTATATATTTATTAAAGATCGCTTAATTATAGCAATAATTACTTTTAAGCGTCTATC
>JACMQJ010000465.1 GCA_014377055.1 Candidatus Sericytochromatia bacterium | reverse complement strand
TAGTACATTTTCAAATATTTTTATTGTATTATTGGCTACTTTTATTATGTCAAAAGCAACATATAACAAATTTACATGTTTAGAAATATATTTAACTGAGGTTAATAAGCGATTGAGTCTATCTATTTCGGAGATAAGTCTTGAAAAATAATCTTTAGCGGTATGAAATGATTCAGGGGACTTTTCTTCTAAGTCCCCTATTATATGATTAGAGAGAGCTTGTACTAATGTTCTAATAGCTGCTAAGGGATTTTTTATTTCATGAATTAACATTGAATAAAAAGAAATATTTTCATTAGATTCACTTTCTATCTCAAGATAGAACAATATTTCTTTATTGGGGGTATTAATTATTTTACGTTTATAAATATAGTTATTATCTTTGTAATCAAAGTATCCTGAAATATTCCTTTTTGAAAGCTTTTCAACAATTTCATAATTAAAAATATGTAAAAGACTATTTCCTATTAATGCTTCTGGTTCAAAAATTAGGTTAGTTGTTTGGTGTAGATCGCCATTGTAAAAAATAATTTTACCTTTTTCATCAACAATGAAAATACCGAATGTTTTATCCACTTATTTTTTATCCATTATTTACCAAAAATTTTATTATTTTTATTATAAAACTAATAAAAAAAAAGTTATGTGTCAAAAACCCAGAATTATACTGTAAAAGTTTTGTAGTTATTCAAAATTAGATTGCATTTTTTTAAGGTGCTGTAACTCCTTGTGTATATATAGAAATTTTTCAAACTAATTCTAATTGCGTGTAACTAATAATTTTAGTTTTTTAATATAATAATGACTCATATACATCCTAAATATAGGAACAAATTTATTATAATTTTTCTTTTCTAAATTCTCCAAATATATTTTAAATTTTTCTTTTTCAAAACCAAAAAATAGATTTAACAATACATCTAATAAATAATGAAATATAGTTAGTTGAGCCATTAACTTAACTGCTAGAAGATGATGTTTTTGATAAAAATAAATTGCTCCTAATGCCCTTGATTCTTCTTTATCAAGATAATCTTGTAAGGAATTTAGATTTATTTTGGGCTGATAATGGTAAGCATAAATATTTTTTTTGCGAATTAATTTAAGCCCCATTTTTTTTAATCTCATTCCTAATTCGAGATCTTCCCAACCATATTTAGAAAACTTTTCGTCAAAATATCCAGCTTCAATAATCTTACTTCTTGATATTGAAACATTGGCAGTATCAAAATAAGCTCTTGAATAATCAGTTAATGGATTAAACTTTTTATTTAAATTTTTTATGTCATAAGTCAATAATAAATTCCCTTGACAGATAATATTTTCTTTTAAAACATCAAGATGGTTTTGAATCAAATTATCTATAGGAAAAACGTCACTATCAATAAAAATAATATATTTACCTTGTGATTGCTTAACCAAGATATTTCTTGTTTTGGCTATTCCTTGATTAATTGGAGAAATAATATATCTAAAAATATCTTTATTATCAAGATGATAATTTTCTAAAACCAATTGAGTTTGATCTGTAGAGCCATCATCAACAATTAATAATTCACCGTTAGATTTAGTTTGTCTTATCTGTTTTAGTATATTTTCTATATTTATTTTTAAAAAATCAGCTCGATTATAAGTAGGTATAGCTACAGTAAAATGCAAAATTAATAATCTAATCTGGCATCACTAAAAATATTTTTACCAGAAAGATATTTTTCAGTAACATTATATTTGGTTAAGGCTATTTTTAAAGCATGAATTAACTCCAAATTTTCTGATTTGTTACCTAATTTTTTAATACCCTTATTTAATCCTATCGAAATAGAATTTGTAACCATTAATTGACTACCAAATATCTTTATTTCATGCTCTTCATTACTGTTAAAAGCATCCTCGCAATCTATTGAACTGTTAGAGTTCCAGCCTCTACAAAATAGAGGTCTAACTGAATAGACGGAACAACTATTATCTTTTAATAAAGGACATGGCATTCTTAATTTTTTTCTTTCTAAGTGCTTAGTATTATATGTAATTTTGTCAGTTTGAACAATTTTTTCTTTTAGATCATTTAATTCGTTATCACTCAAATTTTCCTTTAAGTATTTATCAATAGTTAGTACTTCCAAAGGTGTTACTGAAACTTGATTATAGCAACAAAAGCTACAACCATTTTTACAATCTATCAGATCTTTGACAGGCTCAACAACTTGATTAATCAACTCTTCTGATTTTTTGTATAACTCAATAGTTAATTGGCTTATTTTTTCTATATCAATAGAATCTTTCAATTTTGTTTCTGTAATTTCGATAATGCTACTAACTAAAGGCATTGAAGTTAATTGATTAAGTTTACTCATTTACATCTGAAAATTTTATAATACTACTTAAATACAAATTTATATCCAAATAATATATTACTGATTAATCTTAAATATGCTCTATTTATTAATTTATTTTTTATAAAAATTAATAAACTGTTAATATACCTCTTCGCTTTTCTTGAGTATTCGTAAGTAAAAAACACTAAAGAACGAAAGTATAAGTAAGATAATAACAGCATAAGAACTAGCTTGAGCATATTCTCCTCTAACAAAGAATGCTTTAAAAGAAAATGTTGCTAATATATCTGTATGAGGATTATCTTGAGTAATTAGATAAATAATATTAAACATATTAAATGTCCATATAGCTCCTAATAAAGTTGTTGTTAGAGCGACAGGCATTAATAATGGTACAGTCACATTTCTAAATTGTTGCCATCTATTAGCACCATCAACCGTTGCTGCTTCATATAACTCTCCAGGAATATTTTGTAGTCCACCAAGTAAAGTTACCATCATAAATGGAAAACCTAACCAGATATTAGTAACAACAACTGCTGTCATTGACCAAAACGGATCGGATAGCCAAGAAATAGGAGCAACACCAACTATTTTTAAGACTTCATTAAAAAAGCCATAATCAGCATTAAATAACCATCTCCATGAAAATGCGGAGATATAAGTTGGGACAGCCCAAGGAATAAGCAACATCAAACGATAAAAATTTCTTCCTTTAATTGGTTTATTAATAAGTAAAGCTAGTCCTAAACCAATCAAAAAATGAAATGAAACATTGGCAAATGTCCAAATCAGTGTTTGTAATAAAACTTGCCAAAATGTTGGTGTAGTCAGTGTTTCTTTGTAATTATCAAGACCAACAAATTTGATCTCAACAGGCTTTTCTTCTATTTTGTAGCTTATATTACCGTCAGTTTGGCGAAAAGGTATTTTATATTCGATTTTATTAGAATTTTTTTGACTGATGTTAGTAAAACTATAACCAATACCAATAAAAAGAGGCACATAAATAAGGATAACCATAGCTATAATGCTAGGTAATATAAATAGATAAGGTGTATACCATTTTACTCTCATTTTTAATTCCTTATTTACTGAATAATTTTTGCCATGAATTTGCAACTTCATCTAAAGCATTTTTAGTTGATTTTTCACCAAGTAATGCGGCTTGATAAGGTTGTTTTAGATCAACAAATAAAGCTCCACCTTCAGGAATTACAGGTCTATTATTGGCTGCTTCAAGTACATATTTAAAGTCACCTATAATGTGATTTTTTTTTACTTCTGGTAATTCATAAGTTGCCAATCTGGTTGGTAATAAGTTGTTTCTAAGAGCAAATTTTGCTTGATTCTCTGGTTTAGTCAAAAAGTTTATTAAATCCCAACTTTCTTGAAGATGCTTAGAATTGTTGGCAATAACATAATTATGTCCACCAATAGGACTTGCAAATCCTTTTGGTCCTGCTGGAATACGTGTAATTCCTAAATTACTAGGATTTTTAAATTCTTCTCCGCCAAGAATATCACTTGTAGACCAAGGTCCATTAATAATCATGGCATATTTACCAGTTTTAAATCCTGTTTGCTGATTATCATAATCGTTAGCAAAATCAACAACTTCTGGTATTATTTTATCTTTTATTCTTAGATCAATCAAATACTGTAATGCTTTGACTGAATCTTCATTATTAATCAAAATCTTTTTGTTATCATCAACCATACCGCCACCAAAACTCCATAAAAATGGTAAAAACCAATATGGATCGCCACGATAAAAGAAAGCATATTTGTTTTTGGAAATATCTGTTAACTTTTTGCCTGTTGAAACCAACTCATCTGAAGTTTTTGGTACTTCTAAATTTGCATCTTTAAATATTTTTTTATTGTATAAAAGAACCAAACAATCTGTTACTTGTGGTACTCCCCAATAATGATTATCATAATAATTATATTTTAGAGGAGCTGACAAAAATTGTTTGCGGTATTCATCCGTCATATACATATCTAATGCCATTAGATAACCTAATGAGGCAAACTCTGCTGTCCAAGAAATTTCGGCACGAAAAATATCAGGGGCATCTTTTGCTTGAGCAACTGTCTTATATTTATTTTCGGCGTCTGAAAAAGGTATTTGTTGCAACTCAACTTTGATATTGGTATGTAACTTTTCATAATCATCAACAATTTCTTTGAGAGTATTTGTTTCTTGATCGTTATGTGTATGCCAAAAGGTAATAATAGTTTTACCGTCAATGGATTTACCATCATTATTGCATGATCCTAAGATAAGAGATGTCGATAATAAAAATATTGTCGTAATAAAAAAGCTAAACTTTTTTCGCACTCTAAAGTAACTCCGCTTTATGAAATCAGATAGCATTATACAGCTATTTATCCAAAATAAGAACGGGAGTTTTTATAATAATTTTTTTTCATTAATTGTTTGTTATTCTTAGATTTTAGGCATAGAATAAAAAAAAATATCGTCTATAATACTGATTATCAATAAAATTTTGGCTAGGTGTATAAATTAAAATGAGTCGTTTACTTAATGATCTATATAATCTTGCAGGTAAAAATAGCAAAGCAATACCTCACTATAATTTAGCTTTGACCTCAATGAGCCAAAAAAATTATTCAGGAGCAATTAACTCTTTTTTAAAAGCTATCAAAGAAGATGTTACTAAGCAAATGACGACAATGATCAGACCTAATCTTGGTCAAGCATATATTATGAATAATGAATTTGAAAAAGGCGTAGCCGAATTAATAAAAGCTTTAGCATTAAATAATACAGAGCAAGGAAAATCTTTTATTCATGCTAACTTAGG
>JACMQJ010000076.1 GCA_014377055.1 Candidatus Sericytochromatia bacterium | reverse complement strand
TGGAGTTCTTTCAGATGTAGATGAAAAAGGAACTGTTTTAGTTAGATTTGTTAATGAAGCATTTATTGAAATCATGAAAAAATCAAAATTTGAAAATGTTGAAAAAGCTTTACTTGTAATTTTTGGTAAGCCATACAAATTACTTATGGAAAAAGGAGGTGCTCCAACAGAAAATAAAATTAGTCAATTTAGTTCGGCTCAAAAAGTTAGCTCTAATAATATTCAGTCAGAAACATCTGAACAAAGTCATAATTCAAGCAATATACTTGTCATGAATCCTCCCAAAATTTCACAAGAAGTAAATCATGAGATCTCAGAAACTGTTATTTCATCAATACAAGTAGAAAATACTTATATTACTTCTGACGAGCATTTAATTAAGACTGAACATTCTATCAAAGAAATATCAGAAGAATATTCTTTTAACCAAGTTGAGGATCATGTTATTGATGCTCAAAATATTTATGAGGAAAGATTTAAGAGAGAAAGCACTGATAAATATTTTGGTGAGGTAACAAATACTTTTAAAGGCAAGATTATTAATAAAAATAAAAGTGACTAATTTTAATATTGATTTAATTATGATAAAGTCTTTTTTCAATTTTTAAAGTAACCAATAAATTAAACTAACTAAGCTGTATAATAAAATTCATTTAAAAAATAGGGCGTATAGATTCACAAATAATGAAAAATGATATTGAGGATATAAAAGAGAATTGGAATAAGGTTCTTGAAAAACTCTCACAAAAAGTAAATAAACCAACCTATGAAGGCGTTATAAAAACAACTTTTCCTGTATCAGTAGAAGGTAACACTTTGGTAATAAGTACACCAAGTGAATTTATTAAGGCAATGATTCATCCAAAATATGATGAGCATTTTCGTGATGCAACCAAAGAGATTTATCTAAATAATTATTTAATTGATTTTATAGTTAAGCAACAAGAATTACCTTTTCAAGAATCAATTAAAAAAGTGTCTTTACCAAATAATAATGTAAATAATAATAGAGATTATAATAATCTTAACTCTAAGTATACATTTGAAAGTTTTGTTATAGGTAATCATAATAGATTTTCTAATGCAGCTGCTCAAAGAGTCGCTGAATCTCCTGGTAAAGCATATAATCCTTTATTTATTTATGGTGGTGTTGGACTTGGTAAAACTCATTTGATGCACGCTATTGGCAATTATATGATTCAAAACTCCAGAGATGTCAAAGTTGCTTATTTATCCTCCGAAAAATTTACTAATGACATGATTAACTCTATCAAAGATCATAAAATGATCGAATTTAAAAACAAATATAGAAATATAGATTTACTTTTAATTGATGATATTCAGTTTATTGAAGGTAAAGAAGGAACACAAGAAGAGTTCTTTCATACATTTAATGCATTATATGATGAAGGTAAACAAATAGTTATATCCTCAGATAGACCCCCAAAAGAAATATCAGATATAGAAGAAAGATTACGTTCACGTTTTGAAATGGGTTTATTAGCAGATGTTCAAGCTCCTGATTTTGAAACAAGAATAGCTATTCTAAAAAAGAAAGCTGAAATAGAAGATATTAATGTTTCTGATGAAGTATTACATTATATAGCCAGTGCTTTTAAAGATAATGTGAGAGAGTTAGAAGGAGCATTGATTAGAGTTATAGCCCACGCTTCACTAAATAATATACCAACTACAGTTAATAGTGCCAGAATAATTTTAGGTAGAGAACCATCAAAAGAAGTAAGCATTGAAGGCATATTGAAAGCTGTTGCAAACTTCTATCATATTATGGAGGAAGATCTAAAAAGTAATATAAAAACTAAAGAGATTACTTGGGCAAGACATGTTGCTATGTATATATCAAGGGATCGTACCAAATTTGCTTTACAAAAAATAGGTCTTGCATTTGGTAGAAAAGATCATACAACTGTTATACATGCTTATGAAAAAGTAAAAAGTTTGATACAAACTGATTCAGCAATAAATATCGAAATTCAAAGTATAATTGATTCATTAGTAAATTATTAACAAATACTACAAATTAAATTAGTTCCGTTTCTTGATAGAGGCTTGATTAATCAAACTCTTACAATTTAGTTTTATAGCTAAGAAAATTATTTAATTATTGCTACTAAAAGTATTTTTATTGTTCATTAGCATTAATTAGTTTCTTATTCGTAGTAAAAATATTTAATAAATCTGTGTTAATCCTTTAATCAATTAAATCTGTGATTCGTATTTGTTGTTTAAATCCACAATAAAAATCCAGGTTAAGCAAAATAATCTTTTTGATCTGTGATCAAAAATTAGCCCTCAAACTAGAATTAATCAATTTTATAAGCCATTTATGATAATTGTAATAAAAATTTATGTGGACAAATTGTGGACAACTATGTGGACAACTTTTTTGAGTATAATTGAATTATATCGTGTTACAGCGATTTTACTAATAAATAAAAACCTTCACAATCCTATTGTGGAGAAGTCTTTGCAAATAGTAGTTACATTAGTTAACCGTTTTACCTTTCTTTTTTTTTACAAAAATTTATGTGGACAAATTGTGGACAACTTTGGGCTTTTTGGCAAAAAGGCAAAAAGTCATTGTGGACAACTTGTGGACAACTAGGTGTTTTTATTGTGGATGGATTGTGGATAACTCCTGTGAACTTTTGTGAATGTGGACAACTTGTGGACAACTTCGTGAGTTGTCCACAATTCAAAACAGCCTCTATTCTTTTAAAGACGGGTTTTTTTGAAAAGTTGTCCACTTATCCACAATGACTACTACTACTATTCATATATTTTATTTATTTAAATAAAGATAGTAGTTAGGGAGAGAAGATTTGAAAACTTGATTTAAAAAAAACTGGTCTATGAAAATTATAATTATGATGTTATTATGGGTTTTAATGGAAATTGTAAAAATGAAATTACGTTACAAAAAAGTTTAGGAAAAGGTTTAGAGATGCACATAGTCTGTACAAAAGAAAATTTACTGAAAGGATTTCAGGCTGTAAGTAAGGCTGTTGCAAGTAGAGCTATATTACCGATATTAGGAAATGTTAGATTTGAAGGAACAGTTGATAATAAATTAAAATTATCAGCAACTGATTTAGAGATTGGTGTGGAAGTATTTGTGGAAACACAGGTGTTAACTCCAGGAGTTATAACAATACCTGCTAGAGCATTACAAGATATTATTGCCAAATTACCAAATAGTGATATTGAGCTTAAAACAAATGAATCAAACACTGAAACTCTTCTAAAATGCCAAAAATCAAAATATAATCTAAAAAGTATTGTTGCTGACGATTTTCCACCATTACCACAACTTGATCAAGAACATGCTGTTTTTGTTAATGCTGAAATGTTAGCTGTAGGTATCAGAAAAACAATATTTGCTGCTTCAACTGACACAACCAAAAATATTCTTAATGGTGTAAAAATAAATCTTGCTGATGGAAAAGTTGAAATGGCTGCTACTGATGGTTATAGATTAGCTGTTAAAAAATTAAGTATCGAAAGTAAAAATGAAAATGGTTTTTCTGTTATTGTTCCTTCAAGAGCATTGAATGAGCTTTCGAGATTACTAAATTCAACCAAAGATGAGATGGTAGCTGTTTCACAATTATCAAATCAACTTGTTTTTAGCATTGATGATAAGGTTTTATCAACAAGATTAATTGAAGGTCAATATCCTGATTATAATCGAATTATTCCTAGTAACTTAGACAAAGAAATAGTTTTTGATCGTACTGAATTATTAAATTCGGTTGATAGAGTTTCAGCAATATCATCGATCGATAAAGTTAATATCGTAAAAATGGAGATTAAAAATGGCGAAGTTTACTTGTCTGCTAGTACTCCAGAACTTGGACAATCTTCCGAATCTCTTGAAATAGATTATCAAGGAGATCATTTTGAAATAAACTTTAATGCTAGATTCTTAATGGACGGTTTAAAGAATTTTGATGATGAAAAAGTAAGATTTCAACTTGGTGGTAGTCTCAGCCCTGGATTACTTAAGGGTATTGAC
>JACMQJ010000464.1 GCA_014377055.1 Candidatus Sericytochromatia bacterium | reverse complement strand
TTTCAAAACTAGTTATCGCAAAGTAATCCATTAATTCTTTTGGAAATAATTCATGTAGTAATTTATAATCTGTTGGTTCGATAGTTTTTTTATCAAAACTAACTTTTTATTTTATCCTCCCCAACTTTTTGTCTTGACCCCCCATTACCCTCACACCAATCACCGCCACATCATCCACTTGCTCTTGCTTGTTTTTCCAATCAACGAAGGCTTCATCTAATTTTGTTTTTTGAACTCCCATTTCAATATTATAGCCATGCGAATTTTTTATTCCCTGTTTTCAAACATTCAGTCCCTCCTATACTCCTAACCCATTTGCCAAGCTCTGTCAATTTTGAATTAAAATTAGTACCTCCTTGATAGTTTAATTCATGTTTAATTTTACTAATATCCAACACCATATCATTTGTAAAGGATCGCACTAAAAGTGGCGTTATTCCGCCAACTTTAAACATGGATAAACATTTCAATAACCAAATACTAATTTCTTTTTCTTTTATCTCATCGTCATATAGTTCATTTATTATTTTTCTGATAACATCTAAAAAAATATAAATCTCATCATCAGAAACATTATAAATATGCATTCCATTTTTTTGAGAGTTAATACACAAATCAATTGCTTCTGCAATGTTTTCGTAATGAGTTAAAGAAACAGATATTTCCATTTTACCAGGACGATTAAATACACCATTCTTAACAAGTTTCAAAATTCGAGGTAAGATTACTTTATCACCTGCACCATAAAAAGCACGAGGTCGTAATATAAAACAAGAGAGATGTTTAGACGTTTCACATAATATTTTCTCTGCTAATAGTTTTGATTTCCCGTATGGAGATAATAATTTATTATTTTGATTTCCTGCCATGTCTTCTGTTATTAATTCAGAATCTGGCAAATAAACAGAAGAAGAAGAAATTTGTATAAAAATACTACAGGAGGAAGAAGCTTCAGCTGTATACTTTGTTCCCATTACATTTGGTAGATATAACTCACGAGACGAAGCTTTATCATCAGACAGGGCGGCGGTATGAATACATATATCGGCTTTTGGAAGATTAAATGGTTTTGTAATATCTATATACAAATAACTAGCGTATTTTAAAAGATTGTCAGGCGCTTTCGGATCACGACCACAAGCAATAACTTCATGTCCATTTAAAGAGTAATAACGCGTTAAAAAAGCACCTAAAGAACCCGTTGCACCAGTAATTATAATCTTCATAGCTGTTTATTTAATATTAAATATACAGACATTTTTTAATAAAGAAATTTACATGAACTTTTTTATTACATTTAATGTAAGGCTACAAAAAATGACTGTGATTCTTGACGGAAAAATAAATCAATCTTTTTCAAGTGAAATTGGAGGAAAAGCAAAGGGACTTTTGTTTCTTAATAAAAATAAATTCTTAACGCCTCCATTCTTTATCCTAGATTTTAAAACCTTATTAAATGTTACTTTAGGTAATTTTAATCTTGAAAATATAATACAAAATTGGGTTTTAGAACATAATATAAACTCTGATGACATATGGGCTGTTAGATCCAGTGCTGATATAGAAGATGGTACAGACCATTCATACGCAGGAATTTTTACGACAGTTATAAATGTCAAAACATCAGAACTTGAAAATGGTATAAAAAAAGTATTATCATCTTATTCGTCTATAAACAATCAGAATTACTCATCACAACAACATACGAAATTTGGCATTATCATTCAAAAAATGATACGATCTGAATATTCAGGAGTAATATTTTCTCATAATCCCAATAATATATATGATGAAACAATTCATATTAATATAATACCTGGAATTGGAGAAAATTTAGTGTCTGGAAAAGAAGAAGCATATTCAATAACTTATTCTAACGGAAAGTATTCATACCTTAATTCTGAAAATATTTTTTATGGTCAATTTTTTTCTGACACATTACATCATATTGAAAAAAAAGGAGAGAACATAAAAAAAGAAACAGATCAATATTTATCGAGCTTAGTAAAAGGAACGAAAGCCCTATCTTTATTAAAAAAACAGCCAATTGACATTGAATTTACAATAGCAGATGGAATAATTTATTGGTTACAAATTAGACCAATCACAACCGGTAAAAACGAATCCATAATATGGGATAATACTGCTTCTGAAGGTAACTATCCCGGAATAACTTTACCGTTAAGCATTTCGATGACTGTAAATTCCATGTACAAAGTATATAAAAACATGGCCATTTTTTTAGGTATGCCTAAAAAGCAATTTTTAAAAAATGAATACTTATTAAAAAATATGTCAGGAGAAATTAATGGCGCTTTATATTACAATGTAACTGCTTGGCAAAAACTTATTTACCAATTACCTTTTGGAAAAAAAGCCAGCAAGGCATTACCAAAAATGTGGGGAATGAAGGATGCGGTATTTTATCCTGAAAAAAATTCAATGAGTAAGTTTACAAAGGCAAAATTATTTTTAAGATTATTAGTTTCTTTTTTATTTTTCAAAAAACTTAAAAAAAAATATATTACAAATTTCAATAAAGTACATAGCTATTATGATACAGTTGATTTTAAACACAAAAGTCATGATGAATTGATAAATAGCTATTTCTCGATAGAAAATGATTTAGGGGGTAATTGGGAAGCACCTATGCTAAATGGATTTTTTACAATTATTATTTTTTCTTCATTAAAAAAATGTGTTCATCATTCTCGATTACATTCTAAATATCCAAATTTTATTAATGATATTTTATTTTCGCAAGGACACGTAATTTCTGTATTGATTATAAATGAATTTCAAAGTCTAATTGAACAAATAGAAAATAATCAATTAATCAATAAACTGTTCAAAGAATCTGAACCACTAGAAATAATTAAAGTGCTAAAAATAGAAGATAATGATTTTTACAATAAAATAAATAATTATATAATAAAATATGGTGACCGCTGCGAAGAAGGTGAATTAAAAATAGAAACCATAAATTATAAAGAAAATCCATTGTCATTTATTCTATTTTTAAAAAAATGCTCGCTTAATGATGTAAATAGAAAAAGGCAAAAAATAAATTTTAATTATAAAGATATTCTTAAAAAAGAATACAAATACAATCTTGTAAAAAGAATTGTATTTACCGTATTAGTGAGGCAAACTATAGATAGAATAAGAGATAGGGAGAATTTTAAATTTATGCGTACTAACTCTTTTAACTTGGCAAGGAAGGTGTTTAGGGGGGTTGATGCTGATCTTTTAACCAAGAAAATAATACAACATAAAGGCGATAGTTTGTATTTGAAACTAGAGGAGATTTTAAATACTACCAAAACTGATGACTATAAAAATATTATTTCTAAACGAAAAGAAGAATATACTAATTACAGATTAATGGAAAGGGTAAATAGATACATACAATCAGGACAAGACATGAGGCCTGATTTAAGTTGTGACATACCCATTAATGGATTAACAGTTTCAGGAACTGGTTGTTGCAGTGGTATTGTAAAAGGAGAAGTGAAAATTATAGACGACAACATAAATGAAACAGAAAACTACACTGGCAAAATACTTATAGCAAACTATTTTGAACCCGGTAAGTTGGGTTTATTGTTCCAGGCTTCAGGGCTAATCTCTGTGAGAGGGAATTTATTAAGCCACACTTCCATTGTATGTAGAGAAATGGGAATACCATATATTATAGGTGCTAAAGGCTTATTATCAAAAGTAAAAAATGGAGATTTAATTGAAATGGATGGCGCTAGTGGTAAAATTAAATTGCTTTTAGAATATGAATAAGTTTAACGCTGTATCCTTAATATCAAAAATAAATTGGTCGGAGATTGAAACCGACCAAATTACTGATTTCATAAAAAACACTGTTAGTAATAATCTTGAAATTGATTTTTTTGAGTATTGTAATAAATGGAAATTAGCTCCGTGGGTGTATACTCAACTTTATAGAAATAATTTACTCCATCAATTTACAATCGAAACTAAGGACAAATTTGAAGATACTCATATAAAAATAAAAATCGAAAATGAAAAACGAAACAAAGAAGCTATTCGTTTTTTAAATGAATTCAAAAAACAGAACATTGATGTTGTTATATTAAAAGGTAATTTGTTTGCACACACTGTTTATAAAGATACTGGATATAAGAAGATGAATGATTTTGACATTCTTATTCATGAAGAAGATTGGGATAAAATACAAGATATTTATTTTTCACTTGGATATATACCGCTTGGCTTTGGCTGGAGCGGTGAAAAACAAAAAGCTGCAAAATTTAGCCACGTTGGAATGTCGTTTATTAGTCCTGATTTTTCTTGCATCATTGGCTCACAGTGGGGATTAAAATCACCCACAACAAATTATTGTGTAAATATAGAAGATGCTTGGGAAAACACTAAAGAATTTGATTTTATAGGAATAAAAGTAAAACAATTATCACCTGAATATAATTTACTTCACTTGATACTTCACATGGGTATATTTAAGTGCGGGGTAAGAGATTGCATGGATGTATATAATTATTTGCTTTACGAAACAATAGATAAAACTAAATTCTACGATTTAATTAAACAGGTAAATGCCATTGATAAATCATATTTTACACTAACATTAAGTAATATTTGTGCCGGAACGTTGGATCAACTTATTAATGGAATCAATCCAAATAATAATTCTTTTATTACGCATAGATTGAAAAAACGACTTGAAGTACAACATCTGTCTAAGGACTTTCAAACCTCTTATAATGACTATTTTCAGGATATAGAGAAAACCGTTATTTATTTTAACATTTTTCCCAAATTTCACAAAAAAATCATATTCTATTTTATAATTCTCAAAAACATTTTTTTTCCTAATCGGGAAGTTGCGCTTAAACTTTCTGATAAGTTCGGCAACTCAAGTCTGCTAAACTTAATTAAAGCCCGGCTTAAAGCTCCATATTATGTGTTTTCACTTATTGCACAGGAGATTGGATGGAAATTTACTTTTTTATTATTTTTAAAATTATTTTTAGATCTCATTTTTTCTATAAAAAATTATATTGTAAAAAAAGAATCGTATTTTGATTACTTAAAAAAAAGAGGTATTAATCCAAAAGAAATTGAACAAGCTGTAAAGAATATACAATAGCATGCCAAAATTAATATGTATAACAGGTATAGATGGTGCGGGAAAAAATACGCTTATCGAATTACTTACCAATAAATTGGAATCAGTAACTGTTGCAAGTATCTGGGACATTTTAGATGGAGAGAATTCAAAAGTTCCTTTCAAATCAAAAAAAGAAATAGATAATTATCTTTGTGAATTATCACCAAACTCTAGATTACTTTTCTTAGCACACGCACTGAAATTTTCAATCGATTGTGCTTTAAATTCGGATAAAAAGTTTGTAATACTGAATGCATACATCTATAAATATATCGCAACAGAGTTAGCGCTTGGGGCAGACAAAGCATTGGTTCATTTTTTACTTGAAAATTTTCCTACACCTGATCAAACATTTTTTATTGATATTGACATTAAAGAGGCAGCAAAAAGAAAAGGGAATTTTTCCAGGTATGAATGTGGGCTTTCAAATACACCTAATGAAAACAACTTTTTGAAATTTCAAAGTAACTCTTTAAATTTTTGGAATGCGTTTAATAAAGATAATTGGATTAAACTAAATGGAATAGATACTCCAGAAAATATTACTCAAACTATCATAAATACAATTAATTTTAAATGAAGCTAATACTTGTTACTGGACTTGATGGCTCTGGAAAAAGCACATTACTCAACAAACTAGAGGGAATTTCTGTTAATAAACCTATCGCCTATATAAGAGTTCCAAAAATAGATTCAGAGTTATTCAGGCATAATGAAATGCTATATCATGTAACTGTGTTTATTAACCGCATGCACCTTGAAGCAGATCATTTAAAGAAAACTCAGTTAAAAGTAATTGCATTATTTTCTTCGATGCTTGTTTTTAAAGAGTTATTAAAAGAATTAAGTCAAAATCATATTCAAGTTGTTTTTTGTGAACGGCATCCCTTAATTGACACGAGTGTTTATGCAAAATTTTATTCTGGAAAAATGGATCCAGCTGGTTTATCTCAAGATATCCTTACTGATATTGAAAGTAAATACTCCAATGAAATATCTTATTTATTAAACCTACTTGGTATACAAAAATCAAGTGACACAAATATTTTTAACTTACTAAACTATATTCATAATTGGTTTTCAGTAAATCAAAAGCACGAATTAAATGATCTTAAACAACTCTTTGGTGTTAATCTTCCAGATAAAATAATTTACCTCTCTGCATCTCCCCATATACTAATGGAAAGGCTCAACAAAAGGGATGTATTGGAAGCCCACGAAAGTGAAGAAGTGTTTGAAAAATTAATTCCTGCATATGAAAAAATTTTAAGTGAAATTAATGTTGATACAGAAAAAATTGATGCAAATAGTTTTACTAATCTCAATAGAATTTTTGAAGAGATAAAAGAGAGTTTTTCAACTTATTAAAATTAACAGTTAATATGGCTTAATTACTATTTATATTCGTTAAAACTTCAATCATTCTTTTTCCATTTAAAATTATTCTGTCACCAAATTTCAACTTCATTAATATTTCCGATACTTTATAAAAAGCAGCACGAGTTACCAAAAATTCTTTTAGCGAATACACATAGCCTTGTTTCCATTTATCCCAGCTTATCTCGGGATAAGTAATATTCATTATTTTGTAATGAAATCTTAAATAATAAATAAATTTTTCTTCTTCAAAATCCAATGGAAGAGAAAAGCATAAAAATTCGATAATGTCTCTGTGGGGTATGTTTTTTACAGCCAATTCCCAATCATAAATACATACTAATCCATTTTTACGAAGAGCTACATTTCTTGGATTAAAATCGTTATGAATAATCGTTAGAGGTAACTCTAAACCATTATATAATTGTTCAAGTTCATCTAAGTATTTAAACAAGTCAAAAAAAATAGTTTGATCATTTTCCTGATTTACAATACTGATCATCTTTTGGTATAGAGGCATTGATTTCCAAGGATGGAAAAGAGATATTTCAGGAAAATTATCCTGAACTTCTTTGAACGAAAACAACGTATGAATTTCGCTAATAGCCTCAATAACCTTTTCAATTTTAGAATTAGTCCATAGCAACGGCAAGTTTTCAGAATCCATTAAATACATTTCAACATTTTGAAGATGCTCCTGAAATAAGAGGTATATTTCTCTTTCTTCGTTTATATACTTTCCATAATTGATAGGAATTGTTTTCACTCCTTTTTCGGATAAAAAAACGGTTAGGTTTAATTCTTTCTGATGGCTATTCCAATATTCTAGATTTTCTCGATTAAGATAAAGCAAATCTGATAGCTCAGGATCAATAGAGGCAGCCATTAAGTGCAATCCTTTAATCACTTCAATATCGAGTGCTTTTGACTTAATTAAAATATTTTTTGATTCACCATTTTTTAAGCCAATATTAATTGGAATAAATCCAGTCAGTTTTTTATTAACACGCTGAGTAATATTTGTAATCATTCCATTTTCAATCGAAATATTATCTAAAATATCAATGTGATTTATTTCTTTTCCTTTAATATGATTATTCAAACATTTTTTTACAAACGCTTCATTAATTTCATTTTTTAATAACCATTGTATAGGCTTATTTCTCCCTAACTTTTCATGAGCCTTAGCAAATTCTCCGCTAACAATAGCTGAATACGTTGAAATTTCAAGGGACAAGGCAAAACCTGCAATAAGTTTCGCAAAACGTTCAACCTTCCCAGTGCCCGAACAATCCATTATTCTCAAGGCTTCATTTTGTTTTTCAATTCCTGTTCCTCCACCAACTGTTCCAATTACTAATGAAGGAAGTGTTAATTGTAAAGACAATCCATTTTCTTTTTTTGTAATATTTAATATTCCAATTGATGATTCATGAATTGAAGCTAAATCCTGCCCTGTAGCAACAAATATTGCAGCCACCGCATTTGCAACATTAATATTGAAACCAAGCATACCATCAATTTTAGCAAGTTCAACAGAAGGCTCAAAACAACGATAAATATCCTCTGAGCTTGTACGTAAGACTTTCTTTATTATTGACTCTTCTAAAAAACACTCGGCAATGACGCAAATTCCACGTCCATGATCAATCATAAACTGAGAAGCTTTTTTATCTGAGGATCCATTCCCTTCTATCACAAAATGTGGCACGTCAATCCCTGTTTCTTTTTGAAATGCCTCAACTATCCAAAGCATAGCATGCCAAGTACATGTAGTGGTCATGTTTTGTCCAGATGCATCACCAGTTGTGTATACAAATTTTACATGAGCATTGTTACCAATGATATGTGTGAATAGTGAACTTAATATTGCATGGTTGGAATATTTTTCGGCAACGTTTTTTATTTCAGAAAAATTATTTTTAATCCATGCTTTAAAAATTGAAGCATCAACTGCGTTTTTAAATATAAATAAGGGTGCTCGTATCATCTTTTGATGAATAACCTTTGCGGAAAATCCATTACTCATACTTATAGCTTTTGCACCCCTATTCATACTTGCTACCAATGCCCCTTCTAAAGTTCCAGCAGCTGTATATACAAACTCGGGCTTATCATCTTCATTAAATAATAATGGACCTACAATACCTAATGGAATTTCAACAGTGCCTATAAAAGATTCAATGTTATTTTGAATACTTTGATGATCAAGAAAGTGACGACTTATAGACTCAATTTTAAAACCATTTTGTAAAAGATATTCCAACCTTAATTTTATAGCACTTTTAGTAACTAAACCTCTACCTGGAATAATTTGATAGTCTCGTCTAATGTTTTTTTTCAAAGTGAATTATTTAGGGTATTTAAATTTAAAAATGTTTTTACGTCAAAAAATGTTTTCTCATTAAAAAAAGTTGTTGATTTATTGAAATTTAATAATTAGCCCATTACCCTCACACCAATCACCGCCACATCATCCACTTGCTCTTGCTTATTTTTCCATGCAACGAAGGCATCATCTAATTTTGTTTTTTGAACTCCCATTTCTAGCGTGCTGTTTGTCATCAGCATGTCTAGTAGTGCTTTGTATTTAAACTTTTTTCCTTTCGGTCCACCAAACTGATCGGCATAACCATCTGTACTTAAATATAAAATATCACCCTGTTGTAATTGAATTATTGTGCTGGTAAA
>JACMQJ010000075.1 GCA_014377055.1 Candidatus Sericytochromatia bacterium | reverse complement strand
GGTTTTTGATTTTTTGATTTGTAATATTTAGCTGCGGCTGCTAATGATCCCATAGCCATAGAGTGATCACCACCTAAGACTAAAGGGAAATGACCTTTATTAAATGATTCTTCTACTTTATCTTTTAATAAAGATAAAAAGTCAAAGACCTCATCTAAATATCTAATAGTTCCTTGTTCAAAAATCTTTACAGGATAAGGCTCCTCAAGTATGGGCAAATTACCCGAATCAACAAACTCAAGTCCCAAATATGCCAAACTGTCTTTTAATCCTGAGATTCTAATGGCATCTGGCCCTAATGATGCTCCTTTTTCTGGTGATGCAAGACTTATAGGAGCACCAATAATATCTATAACTCTTGATTTATTTATTATCATATTTTTATAACCTTTTTTAATTTAAAAAGAAAATCATTCAAATAAATTTGACTGGCTTTTTCTACAGGATAAATGTGTACAAAGTAATGCTAATCAGAAATCCTGATACTAAGAGTATAATTTAAAATACTATTCCTAGCAATATTTTAAGAACAAAATTAATTATAAAATCACTAACTCTGTTTCCTTAATTACTTTTTTACTAAAAAGAATAAAAAACGAAGGCATAAAAAATAATGATAATACTATAGATAATATTAATCCACCCATTACAGCAATAGCCATTGGTTGTATTATTTCAGTACCATGACCAAAGGCAAAAGCTATTGGTAAAAAGCCCAAAGTATCTGCTACCATTGTCATCAAGATAGGTCTCATTCTTTCTTTACAAGCATGTTTTAATGCTTCACCAATATCATGAGATTCAGTTAAATATTTATTATAATAATCAAAAATAAGGATACCATTGTTAATAACAATACTAATTACTAGTAAAATACCAATAAAAGCAGTAACATCAATAGGCTTTTTTGTTATATATAATGCCATAAGAACACCTGCGATTGATAAAAGTGTTCCCATAAGTACTGATAATGCTTGAAGAAAAGAACCAAATTGTAACATTAATAAAGCAATAACAATCAATATTGAGAAACCTATTATATATTCTAACTGAGCAAATGAATCTTGCTGACTCTTATAAAAGCCCTCTAACGAAGTCGAATATCCCTCAGGCATTTTGAATTTATCAATAATAGCTTTTAAACCTGCTGCACCTGTTGTAAAGTCATTGTCAGCAAGTCTTGTAGTAATCAGAGCCATTGAAGCTAAGTTTTTATGATTGATCTCTGGTACTTTATCCTTAGTTGTTATTTCTGCTACTTCTTGTAATGGAATAAATGAGTTTAATTTTGGTGACCAAACAGGAAGCTTATATAATTCTGTCAAATTAGATTTAAAAGGTATTTTTAAACGTAAGCTTATTGAGTTTTCACCTTGAATAATATTACCTGTGTCGATACCCCATAAGGCTAATTGAGGATAGTTAGTTAAATCTGTATCAGTAATTCCGTAATCGGAAAAAGTATTATCTTTTGGCTTAATATAAATATATGGACCATAAAATGTCGTTTTTAGATTAACTTCTTGAAATAACTTATTCTTTTCTATTTCTGTTTTTAATTTATCTCCCAGCTCAATTAATTTTTCTTGTTCTTTACCATAAATTATAACTTCAAATGGTGCATGTTGACC
>JACMQJ010000463.1 GCA_014377055.1 Candidatus Sericytochromatia bacterium | reverse complement strand
CTCAGCAATGAGTTGGATCTAAGCTATTTATTTAGTGAAGATAGTTTGCCGTTACACGATACCCAATAGTATGGGGTTGCAATACCAGCAAGGCTTTATTGCCTGTGGCGGATACTATGGGGCATGTCATTTTTCCTAAAGCCCATACAGGATCACAGCGAGTAGGTCGTACAGACTACTTGGACAAATCTCTGCATGGCTGGGGTCGTGTCTCACAATTAGCAGATAAGCTCATTGGTGCGAGCATTGGTAACGATTTTAGCAATGGTCACCGTGGGATGGCCAAATCTGTGGCAGGAGCCAAGAAGTTCGTGCGTACACGTATTCGTTTTCAAGAAAATGCAGCCACCAAAAAAATTGCTAATCAAGATAAGGAAGAATAAAATTATGAAAATAGATGAAATTAATATTAACATTTGCTAAATAGAATATAATTTTGTATTGTATTTTAATGCAAACGACTTTAACTAGCACTTTTATGGAGCAATCTAATTACAAATCAATCGTTAAAAAATTGGATGTTTTTGTTGTTAATTATAACAAGGTTAAACATAAATTATATAAAGATATTATTGAATTTCTAATAGATAATAATACCAATAAATTAAGCTCTGCTAAACATAATGAATTAAAATCTACTTATCAAAAAAACTACAATATTAATTCTAGGCATTATAATTCTCTTTTTATTGAGTTAACTGGTAATATATCTTCGGTTTTAGCATTAAATAAAGTTTACCTCCAAGACACACAAGATAAAATTTTATCATTAAATAAAACAATTAAATATAAACAAAAAACTTTAGATAGTTTAATTAAAAAGATTGCGAATCAAGACTATAAAATTAAAACCAGTATTAGCATTCAAAAAGTAGATCAATCTAATTTAAAGTCATTAAAAAATAAATTATATTTTTTAAATAAAAATCTTCTTAAAGCAACTACTAAAGTGGGTAAGTTAAAAGATATAAATGAATCAGGCAATCCTCATTTATGTTTTGGAAGCAAAAAAAATTTTAGACAACAATTTGAGTTAAAAAAAGATAATAATTTAACTGGATTGAAAACGAAAGAAGATTGGGACAAACTATGGTTTCAATCGAGAAATAAAACATTTAGTTTAGTAGGATCTGCTGATGAAACGGGTGGAAATAGCAATTGTCAGCTAATTGTGATTGATCAAGAACATACCCAGAACAATATATTTGAACTAAAAGTTAATATTTATCCTGAAGCAATTAAACATTCTGATAAATATTTAAAAGTAAAAATTAAAGTACACAATGATGTAAAAAATTATTTATTTACTGTTTTTAATAATAAAGAAATTAAACAAGCCTTAACTTATAGGTTTTATAGAAATTACAATAGTAAATCTGGTAGGTTTGATGACTATAAAGTTTTTATTAGCTTGGATAAAGCCAAACAACAGCCTAAAATTATAAGCTCAAAACAACTAGGTACTGTGGGTATTGATATTAATGCAGATCATATCTCTATGACAGAAGTAGATAGAAATGGTAATTTATTGTTTACACACGATTTTAAATTAAACCTCAAAGATAAAACTTCAGAACAAAGCACAAATAATATAGCTTTAGCTGTAAAAGAAATTACAGATTATGCAGTTAAAGTTAATAAACCAATTGTTATAGAAAGTCTTGATTTTAGTCAAAAGAGGCTAGAATTAAAATCAGGCATTAACAAAAAATACAATGTCATGCTTAACTCTTTTGCTTATGCAAAAATTATAGAATTATTCAAGTCCAGATGTTTTGATAAAGGCTTAGAAGTTATTGAAGTTAATCCCGCTTTCACCAGTAAAATAGGCAAGTTTAAATACCAAAACTTATATAAACTAACAACTCATCAAGCAGCTAGCTTGGTCATAGCTCGTAGAGGTTTGTTAAGTTATCAAAAGATAGTTAAATTAGAATATAAAAATAAGGAAACCAAAGAAGTTATTAGTAAAGATAAATTAATAACTGTAATCAATAAAGAAAAAACAATTTCAATCCGTACAACCAAACATTATCCATTTGAATTACCTGCAAGGAATATTCAGATGAAAAATAATTTTTATTGGAAAGAAATTGAGCAAAATTATATCAAAGCGAAAAAGAATAGAAAATTATTGAAAAATAAAGTTCTTATCCCTAACAAGCAAGACTTATTAGGTGAAATCTCTGTAGTAGTTGATAGTTTTGGAGTGCAAGCTCTAGAGTCAACCGTGGCTCTAAACCCATATTTAACTGTGCCGTTCTAATTTAAAGTTTTGTACTTTAAAAATAGGTTCAATAAATTTGACTAGGTTTTTAATAACGGACGATTATTTTGATGATGGCTATGTGCCAGAAGGTGAAATTCAAGAAACTTATGCATATGTAGAGTGTAAAATTTCAGATGAAGATTGCAAAAATTTTCTGGAGTTGCTAAAAGAACAAATTGCCATAATTTCTAAATGTGGTTTAGAGCTAAACTATTACGATTCAGCCAAAGT
>JACMQJ010000462.1 GCA_014377055.1 Candidatus Sericytochromatia bacterium | reverse complement strand
GTTTAATATAATAAAAATAAAATTACAAATTACGATTAAAATTTAAAATTTTTATTTCTATAATACCTTATATGATATAATTGAAGTGATTATTTATTTTAATATATTAAATAAATGTAATAGTCACTTATATAACTATAAAACAAATCATTTAAGAGGTTGGAATGTCCTCATACGAGAATCAAGAAAGTGAACAATTTAAACTCGTTTCTTTAGAAAGTAATGCTATAAAGCCTGGAGCTCAAAAGGCAAAACATGCTTATTCTAGTTATCTAAAAGATGACGAAGAAGAATCCTCTGGTGGCACAGCTTTTTTACAACTAAATGAAGAAGAACCCGAACCTCCTCCTGTCGTTAAAGCCCCTGCCAAAAAACAGGGTACACAAGCCTTAAAATCTGGAACTAAGCCACTGTCAACTAGTGATTTATCGAAAGCAAGTAATGGTAAAAAATATAATACTAGTGATGATGGAGTTGATCTTTTTAATGGCAATAGTGCCGAAGATCTAGGCAATAAGATATCTGAGCTGCAAGGTTCTATTTCTACATTAATATCCAATTTTACTGGTACTATATCTGCTATTTTATTAAAATTTGGTGCAATAATTGCCAAGCCTTTTATGATTATTGCTGGACTTGCGGCTAGAATACTTAGTATACCTCTTAATATAATTAATAAAGTTGTTGGCTCTATTGCTGAGAGATTAGGTGTAAAAAATAAGGAACTCAATTCTGCCAATGGTATAGAGGAAGAACAAGAAGCTCCTAAAGTTGAAATAAAAAAGTCTAACTTTAATGAGATGATTGAATTAAATATATTTTTTACAGATAATTATAAAAAGAATTTATACAATAAACAAAAAAATGCTGGCTTTAAATTAAGTAAGATGGAAGAAGAGCTAATATTAGCAATGGCAATAGATGCCATTAAAGAATGTGCCGAATTTACCGCAGAATTACCAGCTCCAACGTCAGGTATGTATCAGGGTCGTTCTATCTCTCAAGTAATGGAAGAAATTAGCAATGAGGAAGTATCAATCTTTTTAGGTTTTGTCAAAGCATTTCCAGGTAAATATATTGGTAAACCGTGGAAAATATCTGAAACTTTTGCAACATGGCTTATTAATAACTCTCCTACAGGTTAATAAAAATGAAAGGTACAATAATTTCTTTTATACTTGGTTTTGTGGTATTTGGATCATTAAACCATAAGATCCTTGAACCTTTTTTTAAAATTAAACGTCAAAGAATTTATAAGGGTAGTAATTTTGAGCCAACTAGTAGTAAAATAAACAAAGTATCAAATGCAAATAGTTTTAAAAAAAGATTATTGAAACAAATTAAAACTAAACCGCCTGTTAAATAGTATTTATATTAAATTAAGTTGTAAAATATGAAAAAAAGAAATTTTATAAGTGCAGGTATTATCTTATTAACTGTTTTAGCTAATTCTGCTAAAGCTGATAATATCAGTCAATTAGTTATTGAAAAGCTAGTAAATGCAGATCGCAAAACTGGTTTTATTTTGACCTCAGAGTTAGATTCATTACGAAATATGCAAATGAGGCACGACACTGTTTATACTTCAAAGCCAAAAATAATTGGAGCAAGCTTATTAAAAGAGGGTTCAAAAACTTATTCTATAGTAACTGATAGAGATACTTTTGACTCTATTATATCTGTAAAAGATAATGCTGGTAATGAAATAAAGCGTATTTCAGTTGGTAGACAAGCACTTAAAATAGTTAAAGCTAACAACACCAAACATTTATTTGTCTTGACAGGTGGATATTTTGGAGCAGTATGGGAAATAGATCCAAAATCAAATCAAGTAGTCAAAAAGTATTCAACTAGTTGGAATCCTACTGATATAGCTCTTGATTCAGATGAAAAATTTTTATATGTAACCTCAGGAAAATTACAAAAATTTAGTATAGAAAATGATATTACATTAGAAATCGAAACTCCCAAAGATATACGATATTTTAACTCTGTTATTTCTTCTGATAATTCAACAATGATCTTAGGTGTAATTAATAAGTTTGGAAATCAAGCTACTTATAGCTTAAATAACTCTGTTTTAAAGCTTTCATCAGCAATACCTCAAGCTGTTTATGTTCCTCATAAAGAACAAACTATTCTATCAGCTTCTTCAGCATTAATGGGTAGCTATGATATAGTAATGCTTTATAGTAAAAATAACGATTATTTATATTTATTCTCTCTAAGTCAAGGTAAAACAGTTGGTATCTTACCTGTTGATGCAAAAATTGATGAAGTTATGATTTTACCAAAACTAAATAAGGCTTTAGTTTTACATAGAATGATAGGTCAAATTTCTTTAGTTGATTTAACACCAAATACTAACACTCAATATTCTGTTTTTGCAAGAATAATTGACGAAAGACTAAAAGATTCTAGTAACACAATGGTTTATGAAGGAAATAAGGTTTTTATCAAAAGCGATAATTCACAAGAAGGATATATTGATACGGATAATTTATTAAGATATACTGCATCAATAATGGAAATACCTCTTAATAAACAAAAAGAAGTTATAAAAGTTTCAATGTTAGCTGGTAAGAGATATTATCTCAAAAATAGTCAACTTTTTTATGAAGATTTAAACGACCCTAATGTAGATCAAGCTCCAAATCGAAAGATAAAATTAGATATTTTTGGTAGTAATATTGGTGGTTTAGAAATAAACCCTAATAAAAAGGTTGCTTATATTAGTGATTCTTCCAAAAATATGGTTTTTGCGGTAGATACATTTACCAATAAAATTTTGGCTCAGTATATGACTGGTTCACAGCCTGGAGAATTAGTTATTCAAAACGATAATCTATATGTTTTAAATCGTGGTGACCAAACTATTAGCACTATAGATTTAAGAACTGGTGATACAACCAAACTTAGTAGATTAAAAGTAGAAAATAATAATCTTAATCTAATCAAACTTTATGATAGAGATTTTGATCAAACTATAAAAATAACTTTAGCTCCCGACCTTGATAATAAGGAGCTTACAATGGTTAAAGGACAGATTCAGGAGTAATAATGTTAAAAAAAATTAGCTATAAACCTTTATTATTAATTGGTATCTCATTTATGAGCAGTTGTGCTTTATTAGCACCTGTCGATCGTGGCAAATATAGTGATGTGGTAGGTCATGTTTTTTCTCTTGATACAAATGGACCTATACCAAATGCTCAGGTTAATGTCATAGAACAATCATCTGCTGAAAATACTGATCGAAATGGTAAATTTTATTTGAGAGGTTTACCTGTAGAATGGTTAACTGTTGAAATAAAAGCTCCAGGCTACGAAACCGTAACAAGAAGGGTAAAGATAGAGCCTTATGGTGATAAATACATTGATTTTTGGATTTCAAAAAATAATGATTCAGTAAAAAGTGAAAAGATTGTCTTTGAAAGAGCTGGAGATATTTGGTTAACTGATGAGTATGGTATTAACCAAACTAATTTAACTGAAAAAATAAAAAATCAGAGTTTTAATACAGATATTACTTCAACCTTATTTTTTAATTCACCTGTTTGGTTCGCCAATAAAACCAAGATTGCTTATATTCTAAATGATGGAGCTACTAATCCTAATACAAAAAATGGTCTTTGGGTTATGAGTTCAGCAGGAAAATTGAGTCAAAGAATCACATATATTGATTCTCAAGCATTTAAATTAAGTGTCAATAATACAGGTAATAGCTTTATTTTTTCCATGATCGACCCAGATAATTCCACCAATACAGGATTATACAAATACAGTAATGTTAATAATAAAATGGAAGCTTTATCAGGCGGATATATCTCAAAAGATATGAGTCCAAAATGGTCACCAAAAAGCAATATGATAACTTATGCTAGTAGTCTTACCGAAGTCGGAAATATTAGTAATTTATATGATGTAAATGAAATAAGTGGCCCTAGAACACAAATTTTCACTATGAATAGTACTGGTCTAAGTAGAAAGCAATTAACTTTTAGTGGTGAAAATAATGATCCTTCGTGGTCACCTGATGGCGATAAAATAACATTTATTTCTAATAGAAGTGGATCTTCTGAGTTATGGTTAATGAATAAAGATGGTTCGGGTCAGAGAAGATTAACTGATACAGGTGCAACTAGAGCAACTAATCCAACTTGGTCAAGTGATGGTCAAAGGATTATATTTAATACTAATTATAAACAAAAGTATTCAAGTACTTATCCTTCCGAAGTTTGGGTTTTTGAGCCATCTACATATAATTTAAGAATGATTTCTAATGATGCTTCTAATCCTAATTGGTAGTAATGAATAAAGATTATAAGGATCTATTATTTATACAAAATTCACCTGATGGTAAAAAAGTTAATTTAAGTCTTGAAGGTGAATCAATAAAAATAAATGATCAATATAAAGATCTATATTTACCTATATCAGATTTAGAATTTTCTTTAGGTGGAGAAAGTAATAGTTATATTGTTGCTAAAGGTAATGATATGACTTTATTCATCAAAAGCACTCATATTATTGATGACCTAATTAGTAAAACTAATTCTGAGAAACTAATTAAGATAAAAGAAGGTCATAAAAAATCTAAGCATGGGCTAAAATTTACTATAGTTTCACTTTTTGCAATGGTAGCAGTTTTTTTATTGATTGGTTATATAATTTTTCAGTCCGTTATTTTTTTTATCAGCAAAAATGTACCTGTATCATGGGAAGAAAAAATAGGTCAAATTGCTTTAACAACAACAGTAACAGGTAAGTCAGCTAATGATCCGTCATTGTTAAAGGCAGTAGAAAAAATTGGTAATTATCTTGATAGTAAAAGTGATAATGATGAATATAAAATAAAATTTTATGTAGTAAAAGACAAACAAGTTAATGCTTTTGCTCTACCAGGTGGTTATATCGCAGTCAATACAGGTCTTTTAGAAAAATCTGACTCACCAGAAGAAGTTGCTGCTGTATTAGCTCATGAACTTCAACATGTTTACAAAAAACATGCAGTTGAAGCTATAGTTAAAAATATTGGCTTTGCTATATTTTTAAATTTGACCTTGGGAGATATTAGTAGTCTTGCATATATTGGTAGCGAAATTGTTGGACTAAAATTTAGTAGAGATGATGAAAGAGAAGCTGATGCTCTAGGAGCTCAGTTGCTCGATAAATCAGGCATTAATCCAAACTCTATGATTTCATTTTTCAAAAAACTACAAGCAATTAACAAAGATTTGCCAGCCTCAGTTGAGTTTATTTCTACACATCCTTTAACTGACGAAAGAATAAAAATACTGCAAAATTTAATTGCAACAAAATATAAAAAACCTTCTTCTAAGACTTTTGATATTGACTGGAAGCAAATTAAAGAAAAAGCTAGTAAGGAATAATTTAAACTTATATTTTTTTATTACCTATCAGGTTTTATCTAATTTTATAAAAATTTCTTGCTCTAAAGATTTCTGAAATTTGTTTATTATTTTTGCTAAATAATCTGTATCGTTTGAAACTGAAAAATCAACATTTTTTACATTGTTTAATTGCTTAAGATACCTTTCTCTATGACCATATTTCTCTAAAAGATTCTCAATATTTTCTGGAATTAAAAATGAAGATTTTGAGCCAAGTCTTTTTTTTCTAAAATTAAGGTAAATATTTAAACCAGCTAGATCAAAATCACCAAAGTGAATATATTCATTGGGTAATTTACTTAACCATTCTGATAAAGCATTACTTTGATAACGCCAGACAAACAATTTTTTGTCTAAAGGAAAAATATTTTTTTGAGCTTCTATGTACTTAAAATTTTCAAAATTCTCAATTACTAACACTATAATATCTTCAGCAATTAAAAAATTTTTGTAATCGTTAATAAAAATAAAAGAACCAGGAATTGGTTTTAATGAAATTTTCTCTTCTGACAATGTTCCATAAATATCATCATACGAATTTATTAAAAAACCTGAAAATACATTACCTATCTTAACCTTGCTGTCTCCTGATACCAAAGCTAAATCAGCTCGTGTTGATTGATTATCACTCATTGCAATAATATATGCTGATAAATCAGGAATATTGTATTGATTGAAAAGATAATTATTTAGATATTCAATACTTTTTAGCCTAACATTCTTTTTAGACTGTGATAATACGATGATTTCTAAAATACCTTCATCAATTAATGAATCAACGATTTTTTTATTAAAGTAACTATAAGGTAAATAATCCTCACTAATCAACTGTTTTAATAATTTAGCTAAGCCAGGGTTTAATTTCATTTATTCTAGCCTCAATTAATGGTTTTACAATAGAATTTGATTGTGAGTCCTTTTTAACACGATAAATATAATTATATAAAAATGCTTCAGCTGGATTTGGTGAGCCATTTATCAATAAAATATCTTTTTCATTTGCAAATTGAACCAAGTATTTTAAGTAACTATTATCAAGGATACCAACTTCATCAACAATACAATGAATTTTAAAATCTTTTAATTTAAGCCTAGATTTAGCTATATCAAGCAAAGTAATATAAATCATTGCTTTGATTAAAACATCTGTACCATTAGATCCTACACTTGAAAGCTTTTCTATGAAACCAGTATCATTATTATTTTCTTTGATACGAAATTCTATTTCAAATGATTCTTCAAGAGATATTTTATCAGATTTACTTTCTTCAATACTTTGTTTTAGTTTTCTTAAAAGCTCTATTGCTTTATCTTCACTTTCTTTATTCATATCTTGATTAAATAAATTAAATTCTCCAGCAAAAGGGTTTTGTTCAGTAAATTCTCTGATTTTTCTGAGATAAAAAATTATATTGTTATTACTTGTTTTTAAACGTAACTCTATATCTTTAATAACATCTATAAACCTTGTTTTTTCAAAACTACCATTTATTCTAGTAATAGTCTTTTGAATCTCACTTTCTTTAGATGTTAGCTCATTAATTTGCCTACTCAAATCTAATATAATCATAGAATAACTTGTTGAGATCAGTTTTTTATACTCTAAAATTTTATCTTCTTCAATAAAGCTATTTAAGTTTTTGGCAAAATTAATAAAGTCACTTTCTGCATCATTATTTTTATTAAAAGAAAAAATATTATCATCATCAAAGTTATCAGAATATCGAGTAATTTTATTTTTAAGAGCGTTATTTCTTTCTAGTAGTTGATTTTTTAAATTATTTAAATCATTTATAATATTGGCAACCTTATATTCACTCTGAATAAAATATTTTTCATTTAAAATATAGTCTGATAATTCTTTAAAAAGAAAATTAGAGCTAAATAATTCAAAATGCTCCAGATCGGTATCTAATTGTCTAAGTAAATTGGTCTTTTCATTCAACTTTGATTTTTTATCTATCTGGTTTGAGATAATTACAGCTTTTTGTTTTTGAAAATCTTTATTATTCCCATCTTTTTCTCTAGTAATTTTATTTATTTCTTCATTAAATTGCTCTACTTTATCTAATAAATTAGACTTATCTGATTGATAATTATAATATTGCTGAGAATTTTCATCTATAAATTTTAAACTAGAACTCAAATTAGCTTTATTTTTTTCTAGCTCCTTAATTTTTGGTTCATTTATACCTTTAATATCAAGTTCTTTATGGTATTCATTTTTTATTTCTGTAAGCTTTTTTCTATTCGATTCCTTAAAATCATTAAAAGTATGAATATCTTCATTGAGAGCTTGGTCATGCTTATCTTGTAACCTAATAAATTTTAGATTTTGTTCTTTTTCAAATGAATTTATTTCATCATTTAATTCTATTTTTAGATTTAGTCCTTCTTGATTAATTAAATTTAAATTTGATTTTTGTTTTAAAATATCCAGATTTATTTTTTCAAGTCCCTGATTTTTAATCTTATTAGATTCAGATTTTGTTTGACTTAATTGAATAGAAGCTAATTCAAGTATTGTCTTTAAATCAGATATTTCTTTTTTGACTTTAGCTAACTTTTTTTCATGTTCAATTACTTTTCTCTCCAAAATGTTAATATCTTCCTGATATTTTTCTTTTATTTGAGCTAAAGATTTTATATTTTCTTGATTAAAATCTGAAATTTCTTGTTCAAGCTCATCTTTCTGGATTTTGTAATCCTCCAAAGTTTTTGCTTTAGGTAAGATACTTAAGTCTATATCAACTCCAAATAACAAATTATTTTTTTCTTTTATTATTGGTGACAAATCTGAACTAAAAAGTATTTCTTCTGAAACAACTTTTGCAATATTTTCTTTGTATTCAGGATAATTTTTTTCAAGGAAATAAGAAAATGAACTATCTGAAAATTTCAATTTTTCAGATAGTTTTATCAAATTGGTATTTAGAACTTTTATTTGAATATCTTGTTTTTCCTGAAGTTGTTCAGTTTTATAGTCTTGCTGGTCTGAGCTATTTTTTAACTCTCTTTTTATAAGTTTTAGATCATTTTCTATATTTTGTAAATCAAAGTTCTTCATATTTATACTTTGTTTATAATTTTCTAATTTTTGAACAATATCTTTTATTTTTTCATTTAATGGCTCAGAATAATTAACTTTATTGTATTGATTATTTAATTCCATTAATTCTTGATTCATATAATTTATATTTTCATTAATCTTTTCAAATAGTAATTCATACTTAATTTCAGTATCTTTTTTTAAATTATCTATATTTACTTTAATTTCTTCTTTTTCTTTAATTAATTGACCTGATAATAAGTTTTTATTTCGTTCAAAATCATTTTCTTTTTCTTTGACACTTTGAATTATCTCTCTTTTGAGCATTTCATATTTTTCGTGAATACTTATATTATTGTTTTTTAATAAGCTTAACTCCTTATTTAATATTTCAAGTTCTTTTTGAATAAACTCTTTATTCTCAAATTCTTTTATTATTTTTTCTATATTAATATTCTGATAATGAATCGTTTTATTTTCAGCATTTTTAAGATTATTTTCTAGCATTTTGATATTAAAATTTAGTTCTTGAGCTAATTTATTAAATTTATTTGTAGAGTTGGTAATTTCTTCATCTAAAAATTTAATTTGTGAATCTAAACCTTTTATAACTGGAGTAAGTTGTATCCTTTCTAAGCTAGCATTATTAACTTTATAGCCTAGCATAGATGCTAACTCTTTTTTCTTACTATCCATTTCTATTAACTTTGTATAAATATCAGTTATATTATTGGCAGATCGAAGATGTAAATTAAAAGTTTTAATATCATTAAATTGCTTATAAAACTTACCCAATTGATTTTTAAGACTATTAAGATTAATTGTTGGAGTTTCTTCCATAATTGAGTTTATTATTGAATTCTTAATAAAATTAGAGTCAAGTTTATAATTAAGGAAAATGTTGGATATAGTACGTGGTATGCTCTGATAATTATTACCTTTATTATCAAAAATACTATACCTTTTAAAATCATTATCAAAACCATATATTAGGCTCTTAAAATCTTTATATGTATCTATAATTTTATTAAAAACAGGCTTTCTCTCACTATGAAAAATTGCAAGTACATCCTGAATTGTCATTATCTGGTTTTCTCTGATGAAGTTTTCTTTTTTAAAATCTGACTCGACTATCCTAAAACATACTCTATTCTGTTTTTTAAAAGCAATGATCAAATAAGTAAAAGTTTCTTTCTCAACCTGATAGATAATATATGAGTTAATTTCAGGAAAATAAAAATCAATGAAAGTTTTCTGATTAGAACCTATTCCTAAGTTTTGGGTATCTGGATTATAAAAAAAAAGAATAGCTCTAAGAATTGATGTCTTACCTGAACCATTTTTACCTGTAACATGTATATTACCATTTAGATTTACTTGAGCATAAAGCATAGAGGCACTATTAAGGAAATAAACGCTTTTAAGCAATCTCGTCATTATCATCCTCAATATTTATTGTTAGTATTATATTTTCAAGGTAAGAAAAAGACGAAAGTACTTTGAACACTTCTTCATCAGGGTTTATTTGCTCGACAAATCCATCACTTTTTAAGTCTTTTATAATATCTCTAACCTTTTCGATAATGTTTTTATTCTTATCTCTTTTCAAATCATTTAGTTTTTCTTTTAAGTTTAAATCAACTGCACATTGTTGTGCAATGTTGGCAGGAGTAAAGTTAAAACCAGAGACAAAATTGTTATTAAAGCTTTTTAGAAAATCTAATATATCAATATAGCCATATAACTTTTCAATTTTTCTGTCATCAGAAACCCTGTAATCTTTACTAAAATAGAAAAAGCCTTCTCCATGCTCTATCACAAAGCCTATTTTGTTAAAGTATTCTGATAAAACATCAATATTGTCTTCAACAATATCATATAATTCACGATTATTTTTGTCCAAACTATTAGAACAGATAAAGTCACCACTGGTTAGTTTATCAAATATTTCGTCTACCCTATCAGGTATTTTATCCAAATTATAATTTTTTGTCATAATGCTATCCAGGATATACTAAAGCATAATTTAGCTTATTATGTATTCCCAAATCATCTTTAATAATAAGTTCATCCTCATATTCAGAAATAATTTTACAAAAAATGGTAACTCTTTCGTCAAAAGTAAAGGTTTTTTGTAAATTAAAATTCATAACAAAATTAAATAAATCCTGTCCAGATATATAAAAAGCGTTTTTAATAGCGTTTAAATCAATAATTTCTTCTAATTCTTCCAACTGATCAAAATAGTCATCTGAAATAATTACTTTAGAAGGTAAAATAACTTTATTTTTTTGTTTATTTTTTTTAACTAATTTTTTTATTACTCCAAATCCCTCATCACTTTGTAAAAAAGCATTAGATATTTTATAAAAAAATGTTCTTCTAGGTTGAAGTATTAAAGCATGTTCTATTGCAATAACCTTTGTAATATTAGTTTTGTATTTTATTTCTTGATGATCTTTTAAATATTTTAACTTCTGTACTTTTCTAAATATTTCACCATATATTTGTGCTTTATTAATATACTCGATCAATTCTTGTTGAATTTCAATTAGATAAGTAAAAGACTCTTCCAAGATTTTGTGTACATTTAATATAATCGAATTTAATTCGATATCACCAATACTTTCAAGTATAATCCTCTTAGAATCTAAGATATTTCCTATGCTTATTCTTAGATCAATAATATCATTTCTTTTTTGTTTGTAATCTTCAAGTTTTATCTTTTTTATATTAAAATTTTGTTCTGTTTTATAAACTAGGTCCGTATTACGCTTTAGAGCAATAATTTCTTTTTTAATATTTCTGGAAATTCCTTTGAGATAACGCTTAATTTTTGAAAGATAATTTTCTTTTTCTTTTTCTCTTGTTTCTTCGATAAAAAAGATGATGTTACTTTCTAAATCCTTTACAGTATCACTTATATAGGCTGTATTAATTTGCTCACTGATATTCAAAAAGTCTTCAAAAAACTCAAGAAGATTAATGTCAATAGAAATATTATCTGCATTTTGACCTAGTATAGAGTTTTCAATTAAGTAATCAAGTTTATTAGATTCAAAAAAAGGTAAGTCAGCAATATTTTCTTGGGAAATATTTATTTTTCTATTTTCAAAAAGATAGCTTATCAACTTCTTATTGAAATATAGGTCGTTAATAAATTGTTCTAATGAATTTAGCAATTTTTTTATTGTAATAGTTTAATATCTATAGTTTAATTATTATACTATAAATATTTATTTAACCAATAAACAATGTTTCTATTTTTATGATTTATAAAATTTATTATTTTCATTCGAAAATTTTGATAAGAGTAATTGCTAAAAGGCATTAGAACATTTTTTGGAAACAAATATAATATCAAGCTCTGATCAACCACTTAAATAATAATTTTAAGCTTTTTTGATCCAATTTTACTAGATGTTACCAATGATCTTTTAAATAATGGTAACTCGAACTCATAGAACCC
>JACMQJ010000461.1 GCA_014377055.1 Candidatus Sericytochromatia bacterium | reverse complement strand
TTTTGGTTTTGCTAAATTAATTTTAATACAGGAGCTTACCTTTATATATCTTTAGTAATAAATGTTTCGGAACTGTCTATGGTATTGTCATTTTTAATCATATTATTCTTCTACAACTTTATGGATGAGGAGTAATAGTTATTATTGCAATTACATTTTTATCTGGTCCATAATGCCAAAATATTCGATATGCACCTGGAGTATTGTTTTCAAATACCTCTTCGCCATTTGGTCCTTTTTTTGAAATAAATTTATGAGTGTTTAATCCTGGATGTTTTGGATTTAATGATAAATAACCCAAAGCTTTTCTAACAGATTTAAACCTTTTTTGTAAAGCTGGATTATTCTGTAATTCTAATAAATCTTCCTGAGCCTGAGGTAAGAACTCTAAGCGATATGCCACTTATTCATCATCACTTTCATTTATATATTGTGTAAAATCTCCAAGATACTTACCTTTTTCTTTTCCAATTTGACTCAACCCTTTTTCTAATTTACTAAGAGCTTCAGGATTTTTATAAATCCAAGCTTCACGTTGTGGGACTTCAACAAATGGAGTTAGTAAAATACTCCCATCGTCAAGTTTTTCTGCTCTAAAACTATCAGCATTATCAAAAAGACCTTTTAAAGAGATTCTTCCTCTTGCATCAGGTATTAATTTTTTTGAGACTAAAGCCATTTTTATTTCCTTATAAAAAACTCATCACGTATTTAAGTTTTTTATTTTAACAAATCATCTAATAATATTATATCAATAATGTGATTTTGTTACAATGTAACATTATCACTTTTAGTCATTTTTTATATTTTTTCTTACTTAAAAGTCTTTTATGTACTTAAAAAGTCTGTAAGCAAGGCACAAAGAAAGTTTCAAGAACTAGACTTATATGTAAGCTATATATAGAGAGGCTTTAGCTACTTTTAATCTAGTAATTTACTATATATGTAAGAACAATATTTAATCCAAAAACTTGAATGAATTTTACCATTAGTTCTTTTCCTTCCTCAGTGTTAGAATTACCTTTTTTTGTTAGAACAGTTACAAAAACAGGAATAGCTAGACCTTTACAGGCTAATGAAAGAAACAATAAATTAATGGGGATACATCCAAATTTCCAATCAGTTCTATCTATACAAAGAACCCATTTTTCGTCAGGTAAAAATCTTGATATTAAAATAGCAACAGTTTTATTATCTAATTTAAAGTCTTTTAAAAATCTTTGAATTATTCTATAATTTGAAGTAATTTCTGCATTTGTTTCAAATCCTTGAGCTACTTGTGCTAAGTTTAGGGTCTTTACTTTTATTAAGCTTGTCATGAACAAAATTAAAAATGTAACTCTTTGTCCGTGCCAATGTAAAATATCTTTTAAAATAATATGTAATTCTCTCTGGTTCATTTTCTACCTCTATATTTCTTATAATTAGGTAGATTTATTTTAACTATTTTTTGCCTAGTATTTCATATTTATACTTTTTGTCGTGTAGTGAAAGAACTAATATTAATAAAAACTTATATTATGTTAAAATAGTACTATTAAATTAATTTGGTAATAGACTAATGAGTAGATATATAAACCCATTCACTGATTTTGGTTTTAAAAAATTATTTGGTGAACAAGCAAATATTGATAT
>JACMQJ010000460.1 GCA_014377055.1 Candidatus Sericytochromatia bacterium | reverse complement strand
TTTAATCATATTCCAATGGGTTTGATCAAATACTTTTTGACAACCCGAACATTTTTTAGCTTTATCTATATTAGGATTAGCTACTTCCAAATTAGTTTCATTTTCTACAATCATCTTTTTAAACCTATTTCATTCAATTTAATTACTATAATATAAGGTTTTTACTATCCTAATATTTTGTTTTTCACATGGATTCACAAGTTCACATAAAAGTATGTTTTTCACATTTTTAAACTTACAAAGACTCAGGAAACTCTTGTTCTGTCACTAAGGTATAACATTATACTGTAAGCTTCTTATACGACTTTGCTTGTATTATACTTATGTTATATCTTCTTTAATTTTTACCCACATTTTGAACTTCTTTTTTAGCTTGTAACCTAAGCAACAAGTCTTCATTAACAATTTCAATAGCCTTATCAATCTCAAAGTCTGTTTTAATAGGTTTAATCCAAGAATACTTCTTACTAATATTTTCTAAGTTTAAACGAAGTATCTCTACTAGCTCTTCTTCTGTAAGACATTTACTAGCAACAAACCTATAAACCCCTTTATCTTTAACCCAAGTGTCAAGTACTGCACTGGGTTTTAAACTGATAAAAGAGTTATCATTTATTATAAGAATCTTGTATTTTTTTAATGCCAATAATACAGGCTTTAATAATTCAAGCTCTGTTAACTCCATACCAACCTCCTACTTAACTTGTAATACTAATTCCTATTATTTCAACAGCATAATAAGCTTTCTTCATTACTACAATATAAGGTTTTTACTATCCTAATATTTTGTTTTTCACATGGATTCACAAGTTCACATGAAAATTGCTCTTAAGCTTATCAAACAAACATATTTAACAAACCATTAATTTCGGTTTTATGAATATGATGGATATTATGAAAACTATAATATTCAGCTATTTTCCGATCCATTTTATCAAATATATATAATGACCAATGCCCACAATCTCCACACTCAAATAAGTTGATAAATTCAGGAAATAATCTTAAGCATTCCTGTGAATCAGCTTTAAAAAGGTATAAAGATTCAGATTCCATAGCTTCACTGAGTTGAATCCTTTTTTCAGGAAAAGGAGTGGATACAAGAGAGTTAAGATATTTAATACTTGTTTCATAAACGCCTTTTTTTTTCTTCATTGATATAGGATAAACCAACCATAGTGGTTTATAAACAATTAATCTTTCAAAAACCTTTTCAGATAAAACTTTCAAGATTTCAACTTCTTTTTTTAAGATACCATCAGGAACATTACTACCACTATGAGCAAAGCGATTACGCTTTTCTGGAATCTGTTCTAATATCGCTAATAAGTTCTTGTCAATTAAAGCATGATAAAAAGCATCACCAAATGGGAGATGGGGTAAAAAACTAGGATCTTTTCTATTAATTTCCTTATAAATATTTGAAAGCCTACGATAAAGATCAATCCATAATCCCATTGATAATCTTGAATATCTGTTTTTATCCCTAGTCCATATTTCTGTTTCATATTCACGGATATAAACTTGTGGTAAAGCTGATAATAAAAGCAAAGAATTAAATGTTGAGACTATTTCAAATAATTTAAAATAGGCATTCAATTTACTATAAAGGTCTGAGGTACTTTCTGTAGCTAAATAATAACTATAAGATAATGGATAAATTAAATTTTTAATCTCTTCAGATGAAAAATTTTCTGATTTTATAATTTTTTCTTCTTTGCGGACTATTTCTGTAATTTTCTCATTTATCAATGGTAATTTAGCTGAAACTATCTCAGGAATATTTTTGGTTTCAACCCATGATTTTAAATAGTTGAAAGAACTACTAAATGCATTAGAAGCAACATTTGCATAATAATCTATTGCACTATCTGGAACATTAATTTCAACTTTAGCTTTGATTGCTGGTGAAACTTTTTTTCTATAAGCGGTAATTTCCAAAATTGCCAGATAGTCATCTAATAAAGATTCACTGGTAAGAGGGATATCAATTACCTCATCTTTCCAAGCTCCTATTTTTCCTACTTTTACGGAATCTTTCCAACAGGTAAATTCCCTTAAAGATAAATTATTTGGATATATTCTTGGTCTGCATACTACATTACCATTTTTCTCATAGTCAAAATAAGCAAATACTTTTCTATTACTCAATGACCAGTTCCCATCACCCCTCTGATTAAAAACCCATTCAGGATGAGATAGTTCTATTTTTTCTTTTAATTTATTGAAAACTTTTTCTGACATATTATCCTTTTCTATAACTTTTTCAATATTATAAGATAATTTTGGTTATAAAAGCTAAAAAATACAACCTAATCTTATAAATTTTTTCTACTAATTTATATTTTCATAATACAATAACTGAGATTTTTTCTTTTTTGTTTTTCACTGTGATTCACAAACTAAAAAGATTCTTAAGGAAGTTTTCATGATATATTTTACTTGTAATATTATGAAAAAGACAAATTACAAAGTCTAATTATATATAATAAGCAAAACTCTTGTCGCTGAATGATTTATTGGAAAATAACAATTATAACAGGGAGAAAAAAATGTCAGATAATTTTATCTATAATGCCCCAATACTTAATGAATGGGTAGTTTTTACAGAGGATCAATTTATTGATCCAGATAACATTATTATATCTGGTATGCTTGGAGAAAGGGCTATCAATCCTTATGGTCACCATTTGGAAACATCTGTTCGTCCTTATGGTGGGAAAAAAGCTTTTGGATATGAAACAAGAACTTTAAAAATATTATCTGTCAAACCTACTGATGAAGAAATAAATAATTCGATTTTACTCTGGAATTCAGCTTTAGATGTTTATGTAGAAAAATATGGCTGGTGTGGGTGGGTTAAAATTGGTTCAAATATCATGAGCGAAAGAACAGTTTTGAATGAATTAATACATCAACTGGGAAAAATTGTAGAATTTGCTTCCACTCCAATACGTGAAAAAGATACCATCGGATCAAAAAAGAGAATTGGGAAAATACTTAGATCATTTTCAAGGCATCCAAAGGGAGAAGGTTTTTTAATGCTTTCTGATGAAATAACAAAATGTAGAGCAGATGAAAGCGAGCTTAGACCAATTTTAGAGAAAATTAATATTTTTATTTCTGATTTATCTGATACTAAAGAAATCAAAACACACACAGAGCTAGTAAATCAAGCATGGCAAGATAAAACAGTTATTAAAATTTTTACGCCTCTTATTTAACTATCATAATAACTAATTCTTGATACATCTGCAACAGGATATCCAAGGCTTTTTCTTTAATTCTTTCATCTCCTGTTAATCTGGAGATTTGGTATCAACAATCATGTCTTTCGTCCATTTATATAATACTGAATTTGATACTCCTAAATCTCTACATACTTCTGAAATTGGCTTATCTGAAATATACGATTATTCTACTGTCATTTTCTTAAATTCTTCTGTATAAAACTTCTTCATTAAAGTATCACCTTTTTAAAATTGTTTACAACTTTTTAGGGATAATCCAAAACGTACAAGACAGGAATACTCCAAAAGTAAATAAAAATAAAGTTTAGAAATATAAAAAGATGTTGCTATAAGTTGTAATTACCTTGTATAGAACAAAAACCAATACTATAATTACTGTGTTTTAAAATTTTAAATTTTTCGGAATTGATAGCTTTACTTATGAATGACAAATACGAATCAACTATATCAGAACCAAAATGGCAAGAATTTTGGCAACAAAATGGTATCAATAAATATGATCCAAACTCAGATAAAACAATTTATTCAATAGATACACCTCCTCCTACTGTTTCAGGTAAAATACACATCGGTCACATTTTTTCTTATACTCAAGCTGAAGTCATAGCTAGATTTAAAAGAATGCAAGGTTTTAATGTTTTTTATCCTTTTGGTTTTGATGACAACGGACTACCAACTGAAAGACTTGTTGAAAAAGAATTAAATAGAAAAGCCAGTGAAATGCCTAGAAAAGAATTTATTGAAACATGTTTACAGATAACAGAAAAATATCGTACCGAGTTTAAGCATTTATGGCAATCAATCGGAATAAGTGCTGATTGGGATCTTGAATACTCTACTATTTCCCCTTATGTTCGTAAATTATCACAAAAATCATTTTTAGAACTACTAAAAAAAGGAGCAATAATAAAAAAGACAGCTCCAGCATTATGGGATATTGAAGTACAAGCCTCAGTTGCTCAAGCTGAAATTGATGACAAAGAATTTGATTCATTTTTTCATGATTTAACTTTTACTTTAGAAAATGGTGAAAATATAACCATTGCTACTACTAGACCTGAGTTATTACCTGCCTGTGTTGCTGTTTTTGTTAACGCAGAAGATGAAAGATACAATGATTTGATTGGACAAAATATTATTACTCCTCTAGGCGATAAAGTAAAAATAATGTCAGATCCTAAAGTATCACTAGATAAAGGATCTGGGGCGGTTATGTGTTGTACTTATGGTGATGAAACCGATCTTTATTGGGTTAAAACCTACAATTTATCAGAAAAAATAATCATAGCAAATGATGGTAAAATAAAAAACTCTCCTATCGAAGAAATGAATGGATTATATGTCAATAAAGCTAGAGTTTTGATGGTTGAGAAGCTTAAAGAAATGGGTGCATTAACTAATTCCAAACCAATAAGACATTCAGTAAAAGTATATGAAAGAACTGGAAGACCTATCGAAATAATCTCTGTTGCACAATGGTTTATCAAAACACTCGAATTGAAAGATAAATTGTTAGAAAATGCTGATAAAATAAATTGGTATCCTGATTATATGAAAAAAAGATATACAGATTGGGTTGAAAATCTTAAATGGGATTGGTGTGTATCAAGACAAAGATTTTTTGGTGTATCAATTCCTGTTTGGTATTCCAAAAAAACAGGTGAAATGATTTTTCCTGACGAAAGCCAATTACCTGTAGATACTATATCTGATAAACCTATGACTCTTCCAGAAGGTCATACTTATGATGATATTGAGCCAGATCTTGATGTCCTTGATACTTGGGCAACTTCATCAATTACGCCTCAAATTAATGCTCATTGGGGTGAAAATAATCCTTTAGCTGATAAGCTTTTACCTATGGATTTACGTCCACAAGCACATGACATTATTAGAACATGGGCATTGTATACAATCATACAAAGTGAATTACATAATAATGATATACCATGGCGTAATCTTATGATTTCTGGTCATGTTTTATTCAAAAAAGGTGAAAAAATAAGTAAATCAAAAGCTCAAACAATGATGACTCCTGAAGAGCTTATCGAAAAATATTCAGCTGATGCTGTTAGATTCTGGGCATGTAGAGCTTCATTAGGTAAAGATGTACAATTTGATGAAAAAGAAATACTAAATGGTAAAAAATTGGTGACCAAGCTATGGAATGCTACCAATTTTGCTATGATGAATATCGGTGATTATAAGCCAGGCTTAAAAGTAGAACATGATAAGTTAGAGATGGCTGATCAATGGATTTTACTTAGGGTTCAAGAAACAGCCATAAAAATGACTGAAAATCTCGAAAAACTTGAGTTTGGTGTTGCTATGTCTGAGTTTGAAAAATTCTTTTGGCATGATTTATGTGACTATTATCTTGAGTTAATTAAAGATAGAATGTATAAACCAGAAAAATATGAAAATGGTGATGCCAAAAAATTATCAGCACAATATGCTCTGTATACAACACTTAGCTTGGTTATAAAAATGATTGCTCCATATTTACCTCATATTACAGAAGAAATATATCAAAGTCATTTTAAACAAAATGAAGGTATAGTTAGTATACATTTAACCGAATTTCCAAAAAATATTATTGATATACCTGCAAATAATGAACAAATTTATTCAGGAATGAATATGGTTTTTGAAATTATTGAAGGAGTTAGAAAGTTTAAGGCTGATAATAAGATTAGACTTGGCGAAGATATTGATACAGTGAAAATATTAGGTACAGATGAGCAGTTAAAAATAATGGCTAATTTTACGGATGATTTACAAGGTGTAAGCAGAGCGAAATCTGTTGAGCTAAATAAATCGGATAAATTTGCTTGTGAATTTACTGCTCTAGTAATTCAGGATTAAAATTTTATATAAACCTATACTCAGATAAATTGACCTATCTGAGTCTTAAAAGGAAAAAAAATGCAATTTGATGATAAAGATATATCAAGGCTCTTAGCCGCTGTAAAATTTGCTTCTGAAAAGCATAAGTTTCAAAAACGAAAAGATAAGCAGGGATCACCATATATAAATCATCCGATAAAAGTGGCTGAATTAATCTGGAATAAAGGCGAAGTCAGAGATATAGATGTTATAATTGCGGCTCTCTTACATGATACGGTTGAAGATACTGATACAAGTATTGAAGAAATAAAAAAACTTTTTGGTGATAAAGTTGCTCTCTATGTTTCAGAAGTAACAGATGATAAAAAACTACAAAAAGAAGAAAGAAAAAAATTGCAAATAAAGCATTCACCAAATATTAGTCATGGAGCAAAACAGGTTAAATTTGGTGATAAAATATCTAATATATCCGATATAGCTGAGTCACCTCCTTGTAATTGGGATTTTGACAGAAGAAGACAATATCTTGAGTGGTCAAATAATGTAGTAAAAGGTCTTAGAGGAAGTAATGACAAACTTGAAGCTATATTTGATGATTGTTTAACAAAGTCAGAAATATTTTTAGACAATGAATACAAGAATACAAAATAATAATTTTTTAGGTAATAATTTTGATTGATCGTGATTTTTTAAAAGAGATTTTTTTTCACACTTCTAGGAGTGGTGGTCCTGGTGGTCAAAATGTTAATAAGGTTTCAAGTAAAGCTGAGTTACGTTTTCACGTAGAAAGTTCTGAATTATTATCAGACTATGAAAAAGAGTTATTAAAAGAAAAAGCTGCTAATAAAATTAACTCTGAGGGTTATCTGCAAATTGTTTGTCAAACTGAGCGAAGTCAATTATTCAACAAACAGCAATGTATCAGAAACTTTTATCAATTATTAGAAAAATCTTTTGCTAAGAAAAAAGCTCGTAAACCTACCAAACCATCCTTTTCAGCAATAAATAAAAGAATAGACTCGAAAAAGAAAGAAGCAAGCAAAAAAGTGTCCAGATCTAACAACAATGTTGATCCAGATAGATAATACCTGAAAATCTCTTTTTAATGAAAAATTATGCCTCTTTTTGACAATCTATAAAATTTTTATGCACCCTATTATACATTCACTCTTTACAAAACTTAATTACAAAGTGTATAATAATATTAGGTTTACAAAGTGTAAATAATAATTACTTAAAAATATTTTAAAAAGAGGAAATAAATATTATGAATGAAAATAGTACAAAGTTAATAAAAAGTCTTGCGTTAGGTAGTGCGTTTGTCGGATTAGGAATTTATATTTCCAGAAATAAAGACCTAAAAAGTAAGATTTCTACTAAATTACAAGAGGGTTTGAAATTTGTTGACGTAGAAACTATCAATGTACAAAAAAAAGTTAAAGATACAGTTGATAGCACCAAAGAAAGTATTAACAAAAGTATCAGTGAAGCTAAATTATCACTTGATGAAGGTGTTGATAAAACATCAAAACAAATAAATGATCTTAAAAATAGATTATCAGAAGCTATATCAGCGGGTAAAAATGCAGCACAAGATAGCCTAAAAACATCTGCATCACAACCAATCGAAAAAACAACAACAATTCATAATAAATCAAATAATGAAATGAACATAGGAGCAACTGAGGATACAAGCCCAACTAATAGCAGTGTTTTACATCCTGCAACAAATAATGTTTCAAATAGTATAGGTGATGCTAGTGTTCATCTTGAAGATATGAGTATAGAACAATTACATAGATCAATTAAATAAGATTTAGCCACGAATGAAGAAAAAAGAATATTAAAAATTATTCGTGTTAACTAGTCTTTAATAGTTTCTTATTCGTAGTAAAAATATTCTTAATTTATAAAAAGTTTATGGTATAGTTTTAAGACAAGTAAAAGATAAAAATTAGTATATTAAGGGGAAATAATCATGAATGTTTGGGGTATTTTAGCCATTGTATTGTCTATAGCTGTCATAGCACTTGTAGGCTTTACAATTCCAATATTAATACAAGTAAAAGATTTATTAAAAAGTGTAGAAACAACAGTTGGTCGTTTAGAAAAAGATGTTGAGCCTGTAATTCAAAATGTTAATGGCATTGTTCAAAATTTTGAAGGTATTACAGAAGCAGCCAATACATTTGTTCATCGTAAACCAAAAGTAAGTGATGAGCAAAATCTAATAGATAAAATCAAAGAAAATGTCGAAGCAAATTCTAAATTAGTTAAAGAAGAATATATACCTCTAATCAATAAAAAGAGAAAAGATTATTTTTATGCTCTAAAAGTAGGGATGAGAGTTGGTATTAATACCTTCAAAAGTTCTTCATCAAAACAAACTTCATTAATTCAAATGCCAAATACAGATATAGTTGTTGTTCCTGACATTATAAAAGAAATCGTTTTAGTTAAATAAATAGTTCTATGTTATATAATTTTTTAATCTGCTTAATTTAAATATTAAGTAGATTTTTTTTTGTAAACGTCATTCCAAACTTGAGTTGGAATCCATAACCAGTTGATGCTTAAAAAGTACATTTTTTCATAATTCTACTTTTTAGTAAAAATCAATCCACTTGGTGAAAGAGTCAAAGTCTTTTTATCTTCTGAAACAGTTAATATTGATTCCTTAAGGGTTCTTCCAGAAGATTCAGAAAGCTTATCAATAACTAAAACATTTCCACTAATATACCCCGAAAAATTTAGAGTTTGAGCTACATTACCTTTGTCCTGATTGGTAGACATAGATCCTGTAAATGTATTATCTTGAGTTTCTAGTATAGATAAAGACGTAACTAGACTATTTCCATCACTTCTTTTGATAGAATTTTCCCAATTACCACCAGCTATATTTTGACTGCAAGAAAAAATGATCAAGCTAAAACTTAAAATGATAATATTTTTAAAACTATTTTTTATATTCATGATTATTCCTTTTTATTAAAATCTATAGATTAGAAGCTTGATTAGTTATAGGTGTTGGAACTGGGTTACTAAATTTGTTTTTAAGATCATTTATTTGTTGATTAACTTTATCATTTAATAATGTCCATGCTTTACTAGCACTTTCTTTATCTAATAAATCATTTTTGTTTTTTGATGTATCACTATCTTTATCATACTTATCAGTTGCATTGGCTGTTGTTGAACCCGTAGCAATAAAAACGCCACTTGGAATATCAAAGGCTAATATATTTATGTCAGTTTGGCTAACCCAATTTTTAACACCTCGAATAACATCTATAGGACTAATTTCGTAAGTTTTATCTTCTTCCGAAGATTTGTATCTGTCATCTATGATAAACAATGTTGATACCTGAAATCTTGCCGCAAGTTTACGAATATCCTCAATGTTTTTACTGCCTATCAATAAACTTGATGGTATATCTTGTACAGAACTAACATTGGTATTTACCTTTAGACTATTAACAAAATTATTATATAAGTCTTGGCGTGTTTTTTCTAAAATATTGGTTGAGCTATTGTATAATAAAACACCTATTTTTAAAGGAAAATTTGCTATTACCTGTCTATTCAAAATACCAGATATTTTTTGTTCCTCAGGACTATTACTATTATCAGGAAGTATACCTATATTTAAAGATGATGGTGATGATGAACTTGTTGGTGTAACTGAAGCTTTTATATCATTTGGTGGAGAATAGTTACCAGTACCATTTGGGCTACTAATACTTGGATTAACACAACTAGAAATGATGCTTGCAGACAAAGCCAAAAAAAATAACGCTTTAATTTTCATTTTTAGGATTTTCCCTTTTTATTTTTTACTTTATTTTAGTGTAACAAAATTTAGATTAATGGTAAATATTAATTCAAAAGCAAAGTTTAAGTCATATTAAGAACTTTACTTGACTAGCTGTAATAACTTTTTTTGCTTTTGGATCATAAATATGACCAGAAAATTTTTTACTCAACAAATTAATAACTTCTATTTGAAATAAAAAATCTTTTTTATCTGTAGTTGGATATGTTAAAGTTGTTATCTTTGATTTGCATTCAAGTTTGGCTTGTATTTTATCTTCGGTATCAACACCTTCATAATAAGTCAAATAACATCCTTCTTTTTTATAGTTATAAATTAAAAAATCATACTTAAAATATCCAGACATCTGAAATTCAAATAAGATAGTTTCGATAACACTTTCAAGCTTATCTAATTTAATTAAATTTATACTATAATAATCTATACTTCTAGCAATTAAATTAAGTTCCAAATGTAAGAATCCTTAAACAAATCAATTATTTCACAGATTGATTGTACTTTAATAATAATAAAAAGCATAATTTTTTTAAAAGAGATTAACTTTTTGAATACTTTACAATACCATAGAAAGTTCCAAAACATTTACTAATAAAGATATATATAGCTATAACTACCTAATTTATATGTTTTTAAATAATTAGGGAATAGCAGTATGATGAGCATTTATTTTATTTAGGAATAATTTTCATATTTTGGAATACAGATTTACCATTATCATTTCCCATAGAAACTAAAGCTATTCTAATTCCTCTATCCCAAGGTGGTAAAAATATACCTAAAACTTCGGTATATAAATTTTCCCAATTTTTACCATCTTTACTATATAAAAATTTGTATTTATAGCCACTGGTGACATCTATTTTTAAATAAATATTTTTTTGATCACGTGGTAAATAAAGTTTAAAAGGCGTTTCTAATTTATTTTTCTCTTTTTTTAAAATATATAAATCTCCATTTTTTACACCTAAAGAAATGAAATTTTCAGCATCACCATAAGCAGAAATACCAGAGAAAGATTTTTTATCACTTCTTTCCATATTCACTTTTATTTGTGCTGTATAATTTGCAGTTTTTGAAGGAATAGCCAATACAGCATTATTTTTTTTATTTTGCGATAAGACTAAATTTCCTCTTGAGATAATTTTTACATTTGGCTCATTATCCTGTGGCCATTGCCATTCACTTTTTAAGTGTGTATTCATAAAATCATCTTTAAAACTAAACTTATCAATACTATTTTTAGTTCTTGCAACAACTTGACTAGCACCATTACCGTTATTAATTGATGGCCAACCATCTTTATTCCAAGTAACTTGATCAATTAATCCTTCTCTTCCTACATAGACGCTTGAGTTAATTTCGTAAGCATGATAGATTAAAAAATCTTTTCCTTTACCATCATTAAAAATGCTTCCATGACCTGGACATTTCCAAAACTCATTACTTTTTAAGATTGGATTATTAGCATATTTTTCCCACTTACCTGTTAATGTTTTTGATCTGGCTACTCCCATAGCATAGTTACATTCATTTCCACAACAGGCATTACCAGAATAGAACATATAATAGTAATCATTTTTTTTCATTACATAAGGAGCTTCAATTAAATTTGCTTCCCATGTCTTATCATTTCTAAGTATTTCTTGTGGCTTATCAATTAACTTAAGTCCATCTTCTGCCATTTTTTGAATCCAGATAGGAGTAGGTAAATTTTTGCTATTAGCATCTTCTTTCCAGATCAAATATCTTTGACCTTTATCATCAGCAATAGGCATGGGATCAATAGAACCAACACTTTGACCAACTAATGGTTCATGATCAGTATATTTACCATCTGGTTTATCAGAAGTAGCAACAGAGATAGATAAAGGTCCGTTTTTTTTCCTACCTACATAATAGATATAAAACTTATTTTTATACATACTTATTTCAGGAGCCCAAAAGTTACCAACAGCCCATTTTGGTCTTTTTGGAAAAACTGATCCTACATTTTTCCAATCCACCATATTTTTTGATTTCATAATTGGAAATACAGGTGCCCATTCAGAAGATGTTGCTACAGAATAATAATATTTACCATAGCGAATTGCTGACGGGTCTGGATAATCACTAGGAAAAACTGGATTTATAGCAAAAGCCGAAGTTGAATATAAAGAAGATACAATCAATATCTTTGTTAAATTTAAAAGTATTTTTCTCATTTTTTAGTACCTATTAAATATTGAATTAATGTTATATTTTCTAAACGGTTGAATTTTTTGCCTATAATTCATTTTTTTCTTCTTTTCGTTGTGTATTTTTTAATATTTCTTCTGTTTCTTTTATGCTTAATCCTGTTATTTCTGTTTAAAACAAATCAAATCGTACTAATTTTTTTTCTTGTTTCATAAAAAATTAAAACCATCTAAACATAATACAAAGCAAATTATAGCTTGGTTTATATGTTTATGAATAGATATAAACTTGAATTTATAAAGTTAAAACTGACTTATTTTTTATTACACCTAACTTACTTATAAATGCGATAATAATAAAAAATTAGCATATTAAATTACAAGACTTTAAGTTTTAAAACCTAAATGATAAATGATATTGACAAAAATAAATTAACCAATCAAGAGTTAGTATTGCTCATAATACTCTCTAGTATACAGTTTGTTGCCGTTCTTGATTTTGTAATTATTATGCCTCTTGGTCCCCAATTTATGAGAGTTTTTTTTATTTCACCAAGAGAGTTTAGCATTATAGTTTCTTCATATACATTTAGTGCAAGTATTTTTGGCTTTTTAAGTGCTTTTTTTATTGATAAATTTGATAGGAAAAAAGCTCTAATTACTTTATTAACTGGTTTTACTATTTCTACTTTATTATGTGCTTTATCTAATTCTTATTGGTCTTTAGTAATTTCAAGAACTATTGCTGGAGCGTTTGGTGGAGTAATGGGTTCTATTTTATTTACGATTGTTGGTGATAATATTAAACCTGAAAAAAGAGGTAGAGCGACTGGGATGGTTATGTCTGGATTTGCCTTGGCGTCTATACTCGGTATTCCTATCGGATTATACCTTGCAAGTATTTATGATTGGCATTCGCCATTTTATATGCTGATTATTCTTTGCCTAATAATATTAACTTCGGCTTATATAGTTTTGCCTACAATGAATAAGCATTTACAAAAAAAAATAAAAAAAGATACTTTAAAGGAAATGAAATATGTTTTGTCTGAACCAAATCATCTAAGAGCTTTTAGTTTATCAGCAATGTTAACAATGGCAGGTTTTACTGTTACACCATACTTAAGTCCTTACATGGTTTCTA
>JACMQJ010000459.1 GCA_014377055.1 Candidatus Sericytochromatia bacterium | reverse complement strand
GATATTATGTCTTTTTATCTAATTGCTACATCAATAGGTGGTTTAGGTATAATCAGCTCAAGTCTTATTAGTTGTCTTATTAGTTCTTATTTGATTGATAATAATAATCCAAAGAGTATGATGAGGAATATCAAAGCCAGTGTGGATTCATAAGATTTTAAAATTTAAAATTCAGTGATAGAAGGATGTCATATTTGGTAGTTAAGTATTACTGGTTGTATTTCAATAATAACATTATTAACTTAACCACCACTTCTATCGTTAATACAGCTTTCTTTTCCTGTAAAGTCTAAAACCATATCTTTATCAATATAATAATTTTTGGCTATTTGACAAGAAGAAATTAAATCTAAAACAATTATTTTATGATTTCCACCTCTGACTTTAAATGTTGTTGGAGTAGCTGTAAGAGGTCCTTCGTCAACATAAGCTCTTCCAAGTGAGCTGTTAAATTTTATTTCTACATTGTAAATAAAATCTTCTGATTTTGTTTCAGGAGTTTTTATTGGATCTGGTAACTCACTACTAAGACTATTTGGGGGAATAGAAAAAGAAGGCTTTGCTGATGGTTTAAGGCTTGAAGAAGATAGCGAACTTGGATTTGTTCTATTAATATTAGAATTAAGTGTGTTATTACAACCATAAATCATAATGGGAAGTAAAAAGACTAAGTTTCTATATAATTTCATTATTAATAATTCCTCACTGTCAAAACATATTTTACATTTGCAATTAATTTAGTTTATATCAAACTTTGCTATAAAAATTATAAATTAAAGAGATTGTAAATATATTTATTATAAGCTATAGTGTGCATAGATTTTGCTATATTTAAACCTCTTTGAAAGGCACAAAATGGACAGAGAAACCTTATTAAAAAATATTAGTCAGATAAACGGGATTCAAGGAGCTATGCTCTTAAATAAAGAAGGACTGACATTATCTAGCTCACTACCTGATGAAGTGGATCATAACTTAATCAGTGCTGTATTGTCTTCAGTTTTTTCAAACATAGATATTCAGTCAAAAAGAATGCAAAGAGGTCAATTAAAAAAGTTTATTATTGAAACAGAAACAGAAACTTTAAGTGTGTTAGAAACAGAGATAGATGGAAATAATCTATTAGTCTTTAGTCAGTTTGGTACAAACTTAGAGATAGAAGATATAAACAATCATCTTGAAAAGGTTATTAGAGGATAAAACTTGAAAGCAGAAGTTATATGTATTGGTACAGAGCTTTTACTTGGTGACATAGTCAATACCAATGCTAGTTTTTTTGCCAAAGAATTGGCATCTATTGGCATCAGTTTACACTATATCACAACTATTGGTGATAATAAGGAACGAATTATTTCAGCATTTAAGCTTGCCTTTGAGCGTGCTGACATAATTATTACAAGTGGTGGCTTAGGTCCTACAGTTGATGATATAACACACGAATGTATAGCAGACTTTCTTAGCGTAAAACAAGATTTACATCAAGATATAGCAGACAAACTACAAGCTTTTTTTAAAGATCGAGGTAGAGAAATGGTTAAGTCAAATCTAAAGCAAGCCTATCTACCATCTGGAACTGATATATTAACAAATAATTACGGTACAGCTCCAGGTCTTATTTATAATAAAAATGGCAAAATAATATTAACATTTCCTGGAGTTCCCAAAGAGCTTAAAAGTATGTGGTCTGAAACAGCAAAACCATATTTATTTAATTTACAACCAAATAAATCATTAATTAAATCAAGAGATCTAAGATTTGCAGGTGAAGGTGAGTCAGCAATTGCAGAAAAAGTATCAGATTTACTTGCTCTCGAAAATCCTACTGTAGCACCTTATGCAGGTAATGGAGAAGTAAGATTAAGAATCACAGCCAAAGCAGAATCAGAAGAAAAAGCTGATAGTTTAATAAAACCCATTGAAGAAGAAATAAGAAAAAGATTTCCCAAATTTTATTATGGATCAGACAGTGAAAATTTAGCCTCTGTAGTTGGTAAATTACTAATTGAAAAAAAACAAACTTTGTCCGTTGCAGAGTCCTTTACAGGAGGAACTGTTGCCAAAAGAATAGTTGATAATACGGGTGCATCCAATTATTTTACTTTTGGAATGGTAGCTTATAGTGAAGAGCTAAAAATAAAACTACTTGGAATAGAAAAAGAATTAATTAATACTTATAGTATTTATAGTGAGCAAGTTGCTGTAGAAATGGCGAAAAAAGTTAGAGAAATGACAGGTACTGACTGGGGAATAGGGACAACAGGTCTAGCTGATAATATCGATAAAGATAATGTAAAAGCTGGAACAATATTTGTTGCTATTAACTCAAAAGAAAAAACAGAAGTTAGAAAGTTAGTTTATTCAGGCTGGAAGAGAGAGGATATTATTTATATGGGATCTCAAGCAGCTCTTAACTTATTAAGATTAGCTTTAATTGAATAAAGTTAGTTTTATATTTTATAATAAAAAATTATTAGGTTGTGAAAGGTAGAATAGTCTTGGAAAATATAAACCAGCAATTAGTACTAGTGATAGGAGCAGGGCCAGCAGGCTTATACTCAGCAAATAAATTAGCTGAGGCAGGCAAAAAAGTCATTTTATTAAATAGAGATATAAAATATGGTGGATTGGCTGAATATGGTATCTTTGTAACCAAAAATAAAATGAAAGAAGGCTTAAGAAAGCAGTTTAGAAAAATACTTGCAAGTCCAAATATTGATTATTATGGTAATGTCACAGTCGGAAAAGATAGTAAAATAAGCCTTAAAGATTTAGAGGATATAGGCTTTGATGCTATTGTTATATCAGCAGGAGCTCAAGGAACCAAAAAAGTTGGTATACCAGGAGAAGAAGCTAAAGGTGTCTATCATGCTAAAGATTTAGTTTATCATTACAATCATTTACCTCCTTTTAGTGAGCAATTATTCCCTTTAGGTGACAAAGTAGCAATTATTGGAGTTGGCAATGTTATGGTGGATATAGCTCATTGGCTTACACATCTTAAGCAAGTACCTAATGTTTTAGCTATTGCTAGAAGAGGACCTAATGAGAGAGCTTATTCAGATAAAGAAATTAAAAATATAGCTTTTAATATGGATCAAGTAGATATTAAGCAAGAGTTAGAACGAATTAGACCTATCTTAGAATCTATTGGTCAAAATGTAGATACAACTTTTACAGATCTAGTCAAAGAAGCTAATGAACCATATTATGATAAACCAAGCCCAACCAAATTTACTTTTAAGTTTTTATGTTCCCCAAAAAGAGTTGTTGCCAATGAAAATAATGAGGTTATAGGTCTTGAAGTCGAAAATAATGAATTATACCTAAAAGAAGATGGCTCGGTTGCACTAAAAGGATTGGGTACAACCCAAATTATTAATTTAACTAATGTTGTGTTTGCTATAGGTGATACTGTTGATGGCAATCTTGGTTTGACAGTTAATAAGTGGGGTGAGTTTACCAAAAATGAAACACCTTACAATAATGACCCTAATGCCAATCTTTATGAATTATTTGATACAGATAATAATACTGTTATGAAAGGTATGTTTGTTATTGGTTGGTCACGAAAAGCTAGTGATGGTCTTGTTGGTATTGCCAAAAAAGACGGCGAAACAGGAACAAAATATGTCCTTAGTTACCTTGATACTTTAACCGTTGCTGAAAAAACGGCAGATCAAAGAATTGAAAGTCTAAAAAATCTTTTTAAAGAGAGAAATTTAACCGTAGTTAGTAAAGAAGATATAACTTTATTGGAAGATGTAGAATCTCAAGAAGCTAAAAAAAGAGCTTTAGAATTTTACAAATTTAATCATAATGATGACATGTTACAAGCTATAGAGCATCAAAAAGTTAGAGTATAGAGATATTTACTCTTTCTTAAAAATACAAGTCTAGTGTTCATAGGGGCAGATATAAAGCACTGCCCTCTTACATTTGATATTTATAAAAGTAAAATAACTTATTATTGTACTTTTATAAATATGTATGTGTTTTATTATCTATACCGCTTATTTATGGCGTTTAGTGAAACGCTCCCTACACTATAACGGGTAAAGATTACAGCATTTCTAATCTCTTAGCTTAACACCTATGGAACAAAATCCTTAGCCATGAATTATCAAAATGAATACGAATTATGGATTTAAATATTTAATATAAGTTTTTAGAGGATGATTTTTGATTTGACAATGGGGAAAGAGAAATTAATATAACAAATTCTCTATGACATAAAATTATATAAATCCTAATATATCATAGAGATATGTTAATAAGTGACAAGTTATTTACTGTTAGCTGTTTGTAGTATCAGTAAACCATTATAGTAACCACAAAATTCACATACTTTATGTGAATGTTTCATTTCGCTACAATGATTACATTTTACCAAGCTTGGAAGTATTGCTTTCCAATGATGTCTTGTATGTCCTTGTTTACTATGTGACGTTTTCTTTTTCGGTTGAGGCATATTATTATTCTCCTTTAATTTTATCCTTATACTTAATCAATTGTTCCCACCGTGGATCTATGCCTCCTGATTTTTCATTAAAATCATTTAACTCTTCATTCACACAGTTTTCCGAACAAATCTTTTTTGTAGGAACATTTAGAATTATATACTGTCTTATATAATCTTCAAGCCCTATTTGTTCATCTGAACGAATTTGTTCATTTATTTCATCAGAAACAAACTCGACATCTCCGCTAGGGTAAGGCTCATCGCTAACTTCTACCACTTCATCAATCTTAAATTCAAGATTAAGTTCATAATATTTTGTACAACGATCGCAACTAACTTTTATTGGGCTTTTAAAATCACCTGTAATTATTATAAAATTGCTTCTAAGCTGAAAATTAGCTATACCCGTAGTATTACCTGACGATTTTATATCATCAAATAACTCTATAGTTTCATCTACTTCAACAGAAACTTTTTTATCTTCTTTTTTTTCTAGTTCAGTTGCACAAAAACTTATCATAAAATATTTTTTTTTAAGCCTTAAAATTATACAATTATTAATGTTAAATTAAAACGGGTTTATAAACAAGCTAATAAAAATAAATCTTAAAACAAATTTTTGTTCTCAAAATAAAATAAAAGGTATTAACTGTTAAATTTTCTACTCTTAAACTGAAAAATTACTATCAGGTATATTGTCTAGTATTTTAAAACTATTTAATGTCATATTAAAAAAAGCATCTTTTTGTGGGTCATCGAAAGCTTGCCAAAGTCTTATATAAAAGGTTTTTGGTTCAAAGCCAATATATTCGTATTTTATTCTTGGGTCAAGTGTATTTTGGGTTTTGTGTGTTACTTTTAAAATATAAACATCATCATTACCCACTTTTGTTTTGCCTGCTAATTCGGCAACATAACCAGGATCAGCAAAACGTTTTGCCATGCCAAACATATCAATCTCGTCAAGTATATATCCATTATAGGTAGATATTCTTTTGTCAGTTTTATCTAAGCTTGTTGTTATAAGACTTAAAGCTCCACTTGGTCTAATTTTTACTTTACCTACTGCATCTCCTGAATTATATGAAAGCTTGACTCCTATATTAGCAGCAATTGACGAATCTATAGATTCTATCTTTACCAATCCACCTTTTTTGGCATACATAATTAACTTATTGGTAGAGGTTTTTCCATCATCCAAATGGCGTTCAAACTTATCTACATCTGCTTGCATATAATTGGCACTGTTGATTGTGCTAATTATGTTGTCTAATACTTTTCTATATTTATCTTTATTATCTACGACTGGAGCAGGAGTTGAAGAAGATATAGGTTTTGTACCTTTCACATCGACAGGAGTTTTTGTTGGCTTAATACCAACTGTAGTTGTGCTTGATGTAATAGTACCCAAATCATTAATCTTAGTTTTTACACCAGCCAGATCTTGAGCAATTTGGTCAAGTTTTTGAAGCACCTCATCATTATTTGTATTAGTTGTTGGCGAAGCTGATACATTCGGAATGGGAGCATTTGCAGAATCATTACTTCCACAAGCACTAAATGAAACTAAAGTTAAAGTTACAAGTAGTGAAAAGCTTAATTTTTTATTAATCATATTTCTTATTTCTGAATATATTTAATATGTCTATCATTTATAGATTAAATTATATACTATCTTGACTGTATAATTCATTCCATTTGTAATGGTATAATTTTTATAACCAATGAGAGTGACTATTTTGATTAAATTAGATAAATATTTAAATCTTCTAAAATAGAATTGATATGTTACCTGAATAAAAACAATATTTATCTTGTAGAATGATATATATTTGAATAAAAAGTAATTAGAGAAATCGAAAAATCCTTTTTCATTTTATATAAAAACATTAATAAAAGCTTTGGGTTATCTAATCATAGCATGTTAATTGTAAGGTTAAATAAATGATAAGTTTAATATTAACTGGTAGTGTTGCTACGGGTAAAACAACTGTTTCTAATTTTATGCAGGAACAAAAAGCAATAATTATTGATACAGATTTATTAACTCATGGGCTATATGATTATCCTAGTCCAACTATCAATAAGCTTGTTGACACATTTGGTGAAAATATTTTAGACAAAGACTTATCTGTCGACAGAAAAAAATTAGCTAAAATAGTCTTTAATGACCCTGAATCTCTAAAAAAGCTTAACGATATTGTCCACCCTGATGTCAGAGCTAAAGTAAATCAAGTTACAAAATATTATCAAGATATTGAAACTAAATTAAATAAGAATTTTCTTATTGTATATGTAATACCTCTTTATTTTGAAGCAGGTAAAAATTATACTGCTGACTATATAGTAGTTGCGACCTGTTCTAAAGAAAAACAGCTTGAACGTCTTATCAAGAGAGGGGGATACTCTCTTGATGAAGCTGAAAGAAGAATTGATACACAAATCTCAATTACAGAAAAAATAAAGTATTCTAATTATATTATTGATACAAATCAAGATTTTGATAAAATAAAGAACAATGTATATCAGCTTTTAGCTAGTTGGAAATGGGATCGATATGAAGAAAGTTATAATTAGTCTTTTTAGTACTCTTATATGTTTGTCAGCACAAGCCGAGATAAATAGCAAAGAGCTTGTTGATATAAGCAAAAGTCATTG
>JACMQJ010000458.1 GCA_014377055.1 Candidatus Sericytochromatia bacterium | reverse complement strand
TTTCTGTCCCAATTTTATCTTCTAAACTACTCATTTGCAGTTCGTGGCGCGATATTCCAGTGATGTGTTGCATGTTTAAATTTACGAAAATTAAATCTTTTATGCAACTATTTTTTTAGTATATTTGATAAATAAATGTTGGTTTTTTCACAGACTGACGTTAGCGGTCATTGTAATAGACAACCGAAACAAAAAGAAATAGAAATGAAAAACATATTGACCATATTATTTATCATTAACCAAGTTGTTGTTTATGGACAAATCGACAGATTATCAATTCCTCGTCATAGTCCAGACCATTCTAAAACTATTTATCCGCAAAATGATAGCTTGATCTACAACCAATACATTGGTGAAACCATAGCAGGTTATACTATAGCAGATGGTTGGAGGCGTGACAGTATTAATGGAGGTCTTAACAAAGAAATTTATAATAATCCTTATTTAATATCATTTGGCGATTATATTGGATTTGGTAAAAATAGCGATATAAATTTTATAAAGTCTTTCTTGTATAAAAAGGGTAAAAAGTTTACTGGTAAAATTGCTGACACTTTGCTTTTAAGTTATAGTCATCCTTTTAGAATTGGCACTTATTACTATCTTGAAACAAATTATGAAAGAAAAGATATAAAAATGCTATTTAAAGCTGAATGTGTAAATGGTTTAATTGAAGGCCATAGCACATTATCTGTTTTAAAATCAAATGAAATAGTTTCACAATGTAATTTTGAAAAAGGAGAAATTATTGGAGAGGTCATAATTACTGGACTTTTATCAAAGAATATCTACAAAATTAACTACGAAAAAGGAAGTAGTATTTCTACAAATAAAATAGAAACCGACAAGGATGGCAAAATAATGGAGACAGATAAAACATTATCTTTCCAAGAGACATATAATGCTCTGTTATATCCGTTTGAGATTTTAAAACAAAACAGTAAAGCCAAACAAACCTATATAGATAATATGAGTAAAAGTGGAAGTTTATTTCGTAACCAATTGTTTCTAGAACCGTTAAACATTATATTAAGCTATTTTGATAGAATTAAAATTCAAAGTTCTGTTAAAAAATACACTACAAACTCTTTTGAAGTGAGTGAATATAAATTTGATGATTACAAACTTGTATTTTTGGATTTTAAAGAGAGAAAAAATAACAATGGTTCTTATATTATTGAATGCTATGATAATTTAGGTCAATTAATTATGATAAGATATTACAACATTTCGTCTGATTTAATAAATAACTTAAATTTTGTAGACTATATTAAATTCTTTAAAAAAATTGGTTCTGGCTATAATTTGACTACTTATATTTATAACAATAGAGGAAAAATTATAAAAGCTTCAAAATTCAAAGGAGTTTATGATAACGACATTGGTTCAATGTGCGATTATGAAGATTTCACAAACGAAATAGTCGCTATTCCAAATTTTAAACCAATTTCTATTATCAATGATAATAAATAATAAAAGAAAAAATTAAAAGTTGATAAATATTTCAACTTAATATATTATTTAAGCATTTGAAAAAACCTAGAGTTAGAACTTTAATAAAACAACGAACCGCTAACACAGGTTTTGCGAGATTGCGAGATTGCGGGGTTTTGGGCTTAATTTAAAGTTGGTTTTGTATCTTTGAGTTCAGTGTTTAACCGAAAGTTTCGGCTTCTTTAGTCCGCAACCTCGCAAAGCCTGAGAACGTT
>JACMQJ010000457.1 GCA_014377055.1 Candidatus Sericytochromatia bacterium | reverse complement strand
AGTGATTCAAAAAGTAGTGTAAGTTTCATTACTAACGCAGATGGTTCTTTTACTCAAACATCAACTACTGATGGGAAAACTGATTCAACTCAAGATTACACTTTAGACACCGCTGATTCAACATCATTAAATGCGCAATCACAAGGTTTTAACAGCTAATACAATGTAGGGGTAATTTCTACAAACTAGAAAGAGAGAAAGATTTAAATCTTTCTCTCTTTTTGTTATGGTTATTATTTCAAAGTAAGTAAGAGGGCAGACGTAAATCAATGCCCCTACGTCATAAGAAGGGATATTTCGGATTTTTCTCTCTCTATAACTTCTTTCAGTGAAAGATGATGAAACTTAACTGAAAGGTCATTTTCTAGTTTTATCTTGATCTCAGGATTAAGTTTTTTATTTATGCTTTCGATATTCCATTCTATTTTTGGATATTTTTTCATAAAAATGTCAAAATTATCTTGTATCACCAATTCTATATGTTCAAGTCCTGATTTATAGCTTATACCTTTTTTTGGAGCTGGTAATTCTAATAAAAATATTTGTCTATCGTTATATCTGATAGAACTGTTTAATTTAAAAGTAGAGATTAGTCTACCATTAACGTCAGATTCTACAAGTAATTTAGCGTAATTTAAAATCAATAATTTTTTAGTTTGATATTCTTCTTCTGACGAAGTTCTATAGCAAATATGATCTAATTCAAACGGAGTAATATCAATTCCAAGTATTTTTATTTGCATAAATAGTTGGTCTAAAAATTCTTTTACATTACCTATAATATCTTCTATCATTATTTTTAAAGCTTTTTTTTGGAATTATTATAATCTAATAATTTTTTATGGACATCCCTAAGAGCTGTTCTTAGCCCCTCTTCTATAACAGGATGATAAAATGGCATTTCTAATAAATCGTCAATTGTCATTTTTTGTTGATGTGACCAAACAAGTAAATGAGCAAGATGCTCTGCGGCTGGTGCAATCATCTCAGCACCCAAAAATAATCCTGTTTCATAATCAGCATAGATATGTAATAAGCCAATATTTTTTTGTATTATTCTACTTCTTCCCTGATCTTCAAAACAAACTTCACCAATAGCAAAATTTTTACCTGAAAGTTGTCTATAAGTCATACCAACTGTTGCTATTTGTGGATCTGTAAACATAATACCAAAATTTGATGTTCTTTTAAATTTCTTTACTTTTGGAAAGTTAGCTGCATTTGTACCTGCTATTACTCCTTCATCGGCTGATTCATGTAAAAGTTGCATATAATTACTTGAGTCACCTGCGATAAAAATTGAACTCTTACCACATCTAGTAGTATATTTATCAGAAATAGGGACACCTTTATCATCCAATTCTAAATCTGTATTTTCTAGACCTAATTTGTTTAAATTTGATTTTCTACCTGTTGCGGCTAATACGTAATCAAATGATTCTTCTTGAATACTTCCATCAAGATGCTGATATTTTAGTTTTACTTTATTATTTTCTAAGCTTACTTCAGGAGATATAGAGCTAATATTATCCAAATAAAACTCATCCAAAAAAGTTTTTGAGCTATAAGACAAGATTTCAGGATCCGTCAAAACTCCAATAACGCCACACTTACCAAACATTTTTATCTTTACACCTAAGCGATGTAATGCTTGACCTATCTCTAATCCAATTACGCCAGAACCAAAGATAAGTAATGATTCTGGTAAGTCATCCCAGTCAAAAATTTGATCATTAACGACTAATCTATCACCAAGACTCTTTAAGAATGGTGGAATAAATGGTGATGAGCCAGTTGCAATAATAATAGATTTTGCTTTTATTATTGTATGATCATCAATCTGTAAAGTTTTATTATCAATAAATTTGGCATGTCCTTTTATAATATGTTTTTCTTTAATATTATTAACTGCTTCCAAAACAAATCCGACAAATCTGTCACGCTCTCTTTTGATTCTTTGCATAACTTTTTTGCCATCAATGCTTATTTTTCCTTTGATATTGATACCAAATTCAGAAGTTTTTTGCAGTGAGTGGGCAGATTCCGCAGCTGCTATTAGTAGCTTACTGGGCATACAACCAACTCTGGCACAAGTTGTTCCAAATTTACCATTTTCGATAATCAAAACTTTGTCTGTATATTTGATGGCATTTTTATAAGCAGCTAAACCCGCTGTTCCTGCACCTATAATTGCTACATCAACATTTATTTCAACCATTTATAAAACCTTTTTACTTAGTAGTATTTTTGAAATATGCTTCTAATGCAACTGAATCACCAATCAATTTACCACCAATAAATACTTGTGGAGTTGTTTTTGAACCTGATACAGCTAATAAGCTTCTTGAAGTTACACTATTACCTAGTTTTACTTCTTCATAAGGCATATTATGTTCATGTAATAAAGCTTTAGCTTTATTACAGAATGAACAATCTTCTTTAGTGAATATGGTTACATAATCTTTTGTTTTAGCTTCTGGGTTAATAAATTTTAGCATTGTATCAGCGTCAGAAACTTCAAAAGGATCTCCATCTACTTGTGGCTCAATAAACATTTTTTCAATGACACTATCTCTAACAATCATTGAATAACGCCATGATCTTTTACCAAATCCTAAGTTGTTTTTGTCAACAAGTAAGCCCATTTTTTCAGTAAATTCACCATTTCCATCAGGAACAAAAGTTATATTATCAGCATGCTGATCTTTCTTCCATTCATTCATAACAAATGTATCATTAACAGAAAAACAAACAATACTATCAATACCATTTTCTTTGAAAATAGGTGCTAAATCATTAAATCTTGGCACATGAGAACCTGAACATGTTGGAGTGAATGCTCCAGGTAATGAAAAAACAGCAACATTTTTACCAGCAAATAAATCTTTGGTTGTTACATCCTTCCAATTACTACCTTCTCTAACTTTAAATGTAACATCTGGAACATGTTGTCCTTCGTGATTTTCTAACATTTTATCATCCTTTTTATAAACTACAATTTTAGAATTATTCTAAATATAGGTTAGTGTAAAAATGATTAAATGTCAATATTATAAAATTAAAATCTATTTAAATATCTTAAGGGTAAAGAGTTAAACTGGTAATAATCTTCTTAACCAAGGCACTCCAGCTAAGACTAAAATTAAAGAAATTGAAAAGAATATTTTTGCAAATTTATATTTTTGTTTATCTGTAGTAGCTTTTCTTACTTTAGCTGATCCGATATGTGCAAGAGCTAAAGCAGCGATCATAATTGTTGGATGTTCGACTAAATAAAATCTACTCTGAGGATCTTTTATAGCTACAGAAAAAGGCTCTTGCATTAAAGGGCTAAACTCATAAAGTATTATTCCTAAAATAAATTGAATATTCATTGAATTTACAAATAATGAGCGTGCTAAATTTGCTGAGCTATCCCATACTTTTTCATTTTGCATTGCTCTAAAAACAGCGTACGCACCTGTTAATATGACAACCCATCTCATGATATTATGAATATTTAAAATTATTGTATATAACATATATTTTCTTTCTAAAAAAATCTTTACTTTTTAATATAACTCTTAAATTAAAATATCGCAAATATATTTGTGCTATTTTTTATCTAAAGCTATTATTACTACAATACATATTTGTATAGGAATATCTTTCCCCAGATATAATAGGCTCTACATTATGACATAAAAATGATGGAAACATTACCATCGTTCCTTGTTCTTGTTTATATGTATTCATTATCTCAGGCGGTAAATGTTGCCAGACTATCCGACCACCTTGATAATCATTTGGATCTGACAAAAAGATAAGAATATTCATTTTTGGAAAAGTATTATCAGAACGACTAATATCAACATGATTATAAGCAAATGAATCTTTTAAATACTCCAAAATAAATACTGGAGAAAAGTATGAAGCATCAAATTTAAAATGATTGTTATTTGTATCAATAGCGACTTTTTGAACTCTACTAATAAATTTTAATGACTCAGGGTTTTGATGAGGCATTATCATTCCTTTGACATCAACTTTTTTTTCATAGATTTTTTCCATAGCTTTTTGAAATGGTAAATTTCTTTCTTTTTTTGCTATTTCAACTATTCTTTTACATTCCTCTGGTGTAAAAATATTTGGATAAAAAACTGGTAGCTCAAGATGATGAATATATCTTTCTACAGTATTCTCAATCATACTAATCTCCATTTGCAACTTAGAAATATGATTTTAAATATAACATGTATTGGAATATAATTGCATAGAAATAACTTCACCTTAAATTTTTTGATTCGATGTTTACATTTTAAAGATAAAGTTAAAATAAAGTAACTAATTGAGTTGTGATTTTTGCACTAAAATATCTATAAGATAGTTTTAATTTCTCAAATATTTATTTTAAAGAAATAGGTTTAACTTATTATTTAAGTAAGGGTCAAAAATAATTAATGAAAGACAATAATATAGTTATTAAAGGTGCTAAAGAGCATAATCTAAAGAATGTTGATTTAACATTACCTAGAAATAGCTTAATAGTTTTTACTGGTGTGAGCGGATCGGGTAAGTCCAGTCTTGCTTTTGACACTATTTTTGCTGAGGGACAAAGAAGATATGTTGAATCCCTATCATCCTATGCTAGACAATTTTTGGGACAAATGGATAAACCTGATGTTGAATATATTGAAGGATTATCACCAGCAATCTCTATTGATCAAAAATCAACTAGTCATAACCCTCGTTCTACAGTTGGAACAGTTACGGAAATCTATGATTATCTTAGATTATTATTTGCTAGAATAGGCACTCCTCATTGTCCATCATGCCATAGAGAAATTAATCCTCAAACTATTGATCAAATAGTTGATACTATTCTTGACTACAAAACAGGGACAAAATTTCAAGTTTTAGCACCTGTTGTTAGAGGTAGGAAAGGTGAGTATAAGCAACTTTTAGAAAATTTTCAAAAAGAAGGTTTTGCCAGAGTTAGAGTTGATGGTAAAGTGCATGGTCTTGAAGAAGAAATATACATGGAAAAAACTAAAAAACATGATATAGCAATAGTTATTGATCGATTAGTTATTAAAGAAGGTATACAATCAAGATTAACTGATTCTATTGATTTGGCTATGAAAAAGGCTAATGGATTAGTTATTATTGAAATAATGGAAGATGATAAAAATAAGGATATTATTTTTAGTGAAAGCTATTCATGTCCTGATTGTAATATTAGTATTGAAGAAGTATCACCAAGATCATTTTCATTCAATAGCCCTTATGGTGCATGTACGACTTGTCATGGTCTTGGCTTTAAATCTGAAATTGATTTTGATAAAATTATTCCTGATGATACCAAGTCTATTAATGATGGGGCGTTAGCACCATGGAGTAAAAGTGGTTCTCCAGCTCCTTTTATTAATCAATTATTACAAGGTGTTTCTGAATCATACAAATTTAAGCTTAATACACCATATAAAGAATTATCAGATAAAGTAAAAAAAGTAATTTTATATGGTGCAGGAGATGAAAGATTCAAAGTCAAAGGTGATACATATAACTTTATGGCTAGATTTGAGGGTGTTGTACCTAATTTACAAAGAAAATATAGTGAAACAGAATCAGATCATTCCAGAAATGATTTAGAAAAATTTATGACATTACAACCATGTGACTCATGTAAAGGTAAAAGATTAAAACCTGAAATACTTGCTGTCACTGTTGCTGAAAAATCTATTGCTGATGTTGTTGATATGTCTATTGATAATTTTTTTGATTGGTCAAAGTCTTTGGTATTAAATGCTAAGCAAGAAATGATTGCCTATCAGATTATGAGAGAAATAAAGGCAAGAAGTGAGTTTTTATTAAATGTTGGACTTAATTATCTAACTCTTAGTAGAACCGCTAATACTTTATCAGGTGGAGAAGCTCAGAGAATAAGGCTTGCAACTCAAATTGGTTCTGGTTTGACAGGTGTTTTATATATTCTTGATGAGCCTAGTATAGGATTGCATCAAAGAGATAATACAAGATTATTAACAACTCTAAAAAGATTAAGAGATCTGGGTAATACATTAATAGTAGTTGAACATGATGAAGAAACTATGATGGAAGCTGATCATATTGTTGATATTGGCCCAAAAGCTGGTAGGTATGGTGGTGAAATAGTAGCTCAAGGTTCATTGGAAGATATAAAAAATAATAAAGCATCATTAACTGGTGATTTTATGAGTGGTAGAAGAAAAATTGAAGTACCTTTGCATAGACGTGAAGGAAATGGTAAATTTATTGATATTAAGGGTGCTACTCTTAATAATCTTAAAAATATAAATCTAAAAATACCTCTTGGTAAATTTGTTGCTGTAACAGGAGTTAGTGGCTCAGGTAAATCTAGTTTAATTAATGAAATATTATATCCTTATTTAAGACATGCTATTTATAGAACGATAACTAAGCCTTATGGAGTAAAATCGATTGAAGGTCTTGATGCACTTGATAAAGTAATAAGTATCGATCAATCACCAATAGGAAGAACTCCAAGATCAAATCCTGCTACTTACACAAGTATCTTTGATCCAATAAGAGAAACATTTGCTAGTACACAGGAAGCAAAAGTAAGGGGTTACAAAACAGGTAGATTTAGCTTTAATGTTAAAGGTGGAAGATGTGAAAACTGTAGTGGTGAAGGCATAATTAAAATTGAGATGAACTTTTTACCTGATGTCTATATTCCTTGTGAAGTATGTAGTGGTAAAAGATACAATCGTGAAACCTTAGAAGTAAAGTATAAAGATAAAACAATATCAGACGTTTTGGATATGACTGTAGAAGAAGGTCTTGAATTTTTTAGAAATATTCCTCGTATCGCCAATAAGCTGCAAACTTTATTTGATGTAGGATTAGAATATATCAAGCTTGGTCAGCCTGCTACAACCCTGTCTGGTGGTGAAGCTCAGAGAGTAAAGCTTGCATCTGAGTTAAATCGTAGAAGCACAGGTAGAACAATTTATTTGTTAGATGAGCCAACGACGGGGCTTCATTTTGCAGATACAGAAAAGCTTTTACAGGTGCTCAATAGATTAGTTGATACAGGTAATACTATTTTGGTAATTGAACATAATCTTGATGTTATCAAGGTAGCCGATCATGTAATTGACTTAGGACCTGAAGGTGGTAGATTAGGTGGTGAAATTGTTGCAGAAGGAACACCTGAGCAAGTCGCTAAAAGTAAAAAGTCATATACAGGTAAATATCTTAAAAATGTTTTAAAAACTAAAGCTATTTTGGTAGGAGTAAAGTAATAGTTTTTTAAAAACTCAAAACTATAATGCATCCTTTAAAGTAGACGGACAATTTTAAATTTATTTCTTTGAGAGAATATTTCAATAAAAAGTTGCAAAATAAAGCAACTTTTTTAATTTAAATTATTAATTTTTATTCTGGTTTTTTGAAATACTTATGCAAAAATGGCATAAAAATTTCAAACATTATTAAAATAATAGCTAATAAAATAAATATTTGAAAAAACTCTTCATATTGGATATTACTTTTTGTTCTTACATTGTTTGATTTTATTTTTTCTATACTGTCAAAAAGTTGT
>JACMQJ010000456.1 GCA_014377055.1 Candidatus Sericytochromatia bacterium | reverse complement strand
CTTAATTAGATGCGTTAAAATTAGTAGATAATTGTCCAAAAGCACTAACTAATACATTATAGCCATTTTGCCAATCTGTGGTTGAACCAGCTTGTCTAAGAGCTAAGTCAGTAATGATTCTTACTGATTGATTATCAGTTTGACCAATTACTTGCATAGCAGCGTAACCAGCTTTATAACCATCTTGATATGTTTGAGCTGTACCCATCATTTTTATTACTAAATTAACAGTTGCATAAGCTGTATTAGGTGTTTCTCCACCGATTTGATTTAATGCAGCCGCAATCATTTTAAAACCATCTGTCCAATCATTGGTTGCATTAGCTGCAGCCCATGCAACTCTAGCAATATATACATTGTTACCACCACCAGCCATAGTTCCTAGTGCTTGTATACCAATATTATAACCTTCTTGATAGGTTGAAGCTTGATTCATTGAATTTAAGGTATATCTTGAAATTGATGCAGCTTCTTGTGGGCTTAAATCATTTTTGTTTGATGGAGCAGTAAATTTAACTACTAAACTATCAGCTTTTTTTGCTTGACCTTTGTCTGATTTATTACCAACATTAAAAGTTGCATTTTTTACAGCATTTGAAGGTGATTTGGTTGCTGTACTATTTTTTTTGTTGAATGAAAGAGTCACTTTTGAAGCTGATTGGGCTTGAACAGTATTATCTTGTAAAACTTGGTCAATACTAGTTTGTGTTCCACATGATGTTAGTGTTGAAACTAATAGAAGGGTTGAAGCTGCAATGGATGCAAATTTTTTCATTTCTTTTTTCTCCTGACAGAATTAATATATATTTTTAAGAATTAACGGGATATTATTGCTTTTTAACTCTTTACTCATCGCTTTTGTACTTTATATATAGTGATGAGTAATAACAATCTTTCTTAATTCATAGCTATGCAAAGATTAATTTTTGGTTAAAATTTGGTTACTTATCTTTTATCTCGTTCTTTATTTCTCATGATAAATCTGATCGGTGTACCTGAAAAACTAAATGCTTCTCTCAATTTATTTTCCAAATATCTAATATAGCTATCAGAAAATAACTTACTATTATTGGTAAACAATATAAATGTAGGAGGTACGATACCAGCTTGGGTTGAATAATATATTCTTGGTGATTTTCCACGTTCAAAAGGAGGCGGATTAAGCGCCATAGCTTCATTAACAACTTGATTTAATAAACCTGTTGTGATTCTACGACTATTTTCTTCTACAGCAGCGTTAACTACTTCAAAAATATTAAATAATCTTTTTTTGGTTACTGCTGATGTAAATATTATTGGAGCATATTTGATAAAATGTAATTTAAATCTTAATTCGTCAGTAAAAGTTTTTTGTGTACTATCATTTTTTTCGATTAAATCCCACTTATTGACAATAATAACACAAGCTTTACCCTTATCTTCTGCCATACCAGCTATCCTTTGATCTTGCTCTGTAGCTCCTGTTGTAGCATCAATCACTATTAAGACAGCGTCAGCTCTTTCCATTGATTTTATTGAACGAACTACAGAAAATTGCTCTACACCATAATCAACTCTAGCTTTTCTTCTAATACCTGCTGTATCAATTAAGGTATATTCTTTACCATAATATGTGAAGATACTGTCTATTGCATCTCTGGTAGTACCAGATGAGTCATGAACAATCATTCTATCAACACCAATAATAGCATTGAGAATTGATGATTTACCAACATTTGGACGACCTACAATGGCTATTTTGAGATTTTCTGTTTCTTCTGTAATTTTGTATTCAGGTAAATTTTCAGCAATTGCATCTAGGACAGTATTAATACCTGTACCATGATAAGCTGATATAGTGATTGGATCACCCATATTTAATTCATAAAATTCGCTTGAAAGTATTTCTTGAGCATCATTGTCTATTTTGTTAACAGCTAAGACAATAGGCTTTTTTGTATATCTAAGCTCATCGGCTATATCAAGATCGACAGCTGTAACACCATCTCTACCATCAACCAAAAACACTATAACGTCAGCTTCCGAGATAGCAAGCCTAACTTGTGCTTGCACTTCTTTTAATAAAGTATCAGATTCGTCAGCAATAATACCACCAGTATCAATTATGACAAATTCATCTCTTAACCATTCAATATCAAGATACTGTCTATCTCTCGTAACACCAGGCATATCATCAACTATAGCAGCACGATTACCTACTAATCTATTGATAAATGTAGATTTACCAACGTTCGGTCTTCCAACTACTGCAACCAAAGGTTTCATATATAAAACTCCAACTTAAATTTAAATTCAGAACATAATTATCGTAAATTTAACGATAATATATAATACTATTTCTTTTTATAATTTATTTCTTATATTCATTATTCTTATTAGTCTTAACAATCCTTAAAACCTTGTTTTATATGCTTTTATTCTATTTTTTAAACCTTATTATTGATAAAAAATAATCCTGATGATAAGACCTATATTTTTTTATGAACTTTTTATTTTGTAGGCTTGAATCAACTATTATTCAAACATATAATTTGATAAAAATGATTAATTATATTGAGAATTAAAATTGAAAAATTTGTTTAAATTTCTAAAAGTAGCTTTTTTTATTGTTGCTATCATTCTACTATTTAATATCTTAAAAAATGGCTTCAACAGCAATGATCTTAAAGTTTTAATCGCTAAGGCAGATTATTCTTTTTTATTTTTAAGTATTATAGTTACAGGTTTAGGATTAGTCTTAAAAGGAAAAAGACTACAAATACTTGCCAATCAATTTGAAATAAAAAATAGTTTGATTGAATCAATCAGAATACAGCTAATAAGTATCACTTTTGCCCTAATAACTCCTGGTCGTGCTGGTGAGTTTACCAAAGTATTTTTGTTAGCAAAAGATAAAAAGAATTTATTACCTTCTTCAACTATGATTGCTATTTTTGAAAGATTGATCGACTTTTTGATGCTAACATTTATGAGTTTATTATTATGTTTTTTTTCATTGAACGACCCAAAATTAACTATTCTTTTGGCAATTGCTTTTATAGGTTTTGCAGGTTCAATTTTGGCTTTATTCAAAATTGAATTATTTTTGGATAAGTTGGATCAACACATTCCGAAAAAAATAAAAGATTTTTTACATTATTTTATTGAACATAAAACAAAACTTTTAGATAAATTAATGGTTGTTATTGTTTATACAGTAGTTATTTGGTGCTTTGATGGATTTTTTCAATGGACAATCTTAAAAAGTGTTGGTTCTGAAAATCCTATCATTATGATTATAGGTATTAATGCCATTGTATCAATTATGAGTATTCTAACTATCTTGCCTATGGGGCTTGGTACAGTTGACTTTTCAGCATTATTTTTATACGATACATTGCTTCATGTACAAAAAGAAAAGATTGTTTTTTTACTTGGATCAGCTAGATTAGTTGTCATTTTGACATTAATGTTAATGTTATTACCAACACTTATTTTTCAAAAAGAATTTTTAACTAAATTGTATAGAGAAACATTAAAAAGAAAAATTATTGAGGAAAAATAGGTTTTTTAGAATATAACAGGGATTAATGTAAGGTTTGAAACATAGTATTGATAGGGGTTGTAGGGGCGTATTGCATACGCCCTCTTAATTATCGTTTGAATTAAATTATTAGTTTATTAGTGAAAATTTGAGCAATAATTATAAATATTTTAGGCATTTTTTTGTATCTATCATTAATTTAGGGCGTATGCAATACGCCCCTACGCTAGAACTGCTAAATGCTACAGCTGTTTATACTATTTACTAGCTAATAATGTACTAAAATCAGTTAAAGTTTTTTCTTCAACATATTGAGTATCCATTTGTGCAAGTTGTAATTTACCACTAAGATCAACATTAACAGCGTGCCATCTAGTATATGAATCAATAACCCATATTCCTGATTCTCTAGTGTTATTACCAGATGCACCATTACCACCAAATGGTAGATGAGCTTCAGCTCCTGTTGTAGAGTTATTAATGCTACTCATACCAGCTCCAATTTCATTTTTGAATTTATACATATAATCAGGGTTATTAGTATAAATTGCTGATGAAAGTCCATAAGGTGTACCATTAGCAACTTCCATTGCTTCCTCAATATTATTAACTTCAAGTAAGGTTATAACTGGTCCAAATATTTCTTCTTGAGCAATACGCATATCAATTTTTACATTATCCCAAATTACTGGCCATGCGTATAATCCACTTTCAGGATCACCAACAAAACCTTCTGGTTTATTTTCTTTAGTTATTTGACCATTACCGTACAATAAGGTTGCTCCGTCAGCTTTACCAATTTCATAATGCTTCATAAAAGTATTAAGAAATCTTTCTGCAAGCATTGGACCATAAAGTACTTCACCAAGAAGAGGATTACCTATTTTAATTTTTTTAACAGCTTCAAGAAACTTTGCTTTAAAAGTTTGAGCTATATCTTTATGTAAAATAATATTTCCAGCAGAAGTACATCTTTGTCCAGCAGTACCAAATGATGACCAAACAGCACCATGTACAGCCAAGTCAAGATCCGCATCTTCCATAACAATTAGAGGGTTTTTTCCACCTAATTCTAATGAAGGGACAAGCAAGTTTCTTCCACATACTTCGCCAATATGTCTACCAACAGCAGTTGATCCAGTAAATGAGAATTTTTGTAAGTAGCCTTTATCAACCATCTTTACTAAAGCATCTCCAGCTTCTGCACCTGTACCATGAATTATATTAACAACACCTTTTGGCACTCCTGCATCTTCCAAAATCTTACCAAATAAATAACCAACTGCGGCAGCGTCATCACTTGGTTTCCAAACAATTGTATTGCCACATAATAGAGCTGGAATTATTTTCCAAGATGGAACAGCAAGAGGAAAATTACCCGCAGTAATAACACCTGTAACTCCAATAGGTCTTCTGTATGTATATAATTCTTTATTTCTCATTTCTGAGGGTACAGTTTGACCATAAAGTCTGCGACCCTCTGATTGAAAAAAGTGTGCTGTATCAATAGCTTCTTGAACACTACCCATAGCTTCTTTAGGAGTTTTACCTATTTCTCTAGTAATTATTTTGGCAAGTACATCCTTATTTTTTGTAAGTAAATCACCAATATTAGCAATTATCCCACCTCTAATAGGAGCTGGTGTATTTTTCCATTCTTTAAAAGCATTTTTAGCTGCAATGCAAGCATTTTCTACATCTTCTTCGGTGGATAAAGGGAAACTACCAACAAGATCCTTGTTATAACTAGGATTAGTTGAATTAAAACGTTTATTATTTGATGCTTCTACTTCTTGACCATCAATATAATTATAGCCGTAGACTGTCTTACCATAATCTTTTGCTTGATCATTATCTGTTAATTTCATTTAGAAAAACCCCTGTGTTTTTATAATATCTCATAATTCTTTTAAATTTTTGAG
>JACMQJ010000455.1 GCA_014377055.1 Candidatus Sericytochromatia bacterium | reverse complement strand
CTTATACCTATTATTCCTGGTTTAGCTATTTCATTTGGATATATGGTCAGTGGATCAATGTTTATTGAATGGTTGTTTTCTTATCCTGGTATTGGTTACTTTTTTGGTTATTCAATTGGAAACAGGGATTTCACCTTATTACAAGGAATATTATTTTTATCAACTGTGACAATCGTGATGATTAATTATCTTTCTGATTTTATATACGCATTAATTGATCCAAGGGTAAAACTAAATTAAATATGGAAAACATTTTAAGACCATTACAAGATAAATTCAATATAATTTATCATAATAAAAAAGCCTTCTTTGGTTTTATTGTTTTAAGCATCTATATTTTGACAGCTATTTTCGGACCTCTGATTGTTCATTTAGATATGACTACTGATTATCTTAATAGGTTTCAAGTTCCTTCATTTTTGCATTGGCTCGGAACAGATTATGCAGGTCGTGATACATTTGCACAAATTGTTCATGGCTCAACTGATGTTATGCTTATTTCATTTTCAGCAGCTATTATTGGTACATTTTTGGCAATCCTCATGGGCTTTTTGGCTGGTCTAAATGGTGGTAAAATTGATACCTTTATAATGCAAATCACTGATATTTTTCTAACATTACCAAGATTTCCTATCATGGCTATTTTTGCTGGATTATTTAGTATCAAAGATCCAATTTCATTTGGTTTGCTTCTTGGTATATTTGAATGGCCCTCACTGGCAAGGGCTTTGAGAAATCAGATCCTTAGTTTAAAAAATAAAGAATTTATTGAAGTTTGTTTTATTATGAATATGCCTCTTAGACATATTATGTTTAATGAACTATTTCCGAATATGATTCCTTTTATAGCAGTTAATTTCATTAATATGGCCAAAGGAGCTATTACTGCTAGTGTAGGTATTATGTTACTTGGTATTGTTCCACTTTCATCTACTAATTGGGGTATGATGCTTAATCTAGCAACAACTCAGACAGGTGCTATCTATATTCCTAATGCTTATGCTTATTTATTATCACCAATATTTTTTATTGTTTTATTCCAATTTAGCTTAATATCTTTTGCTTCTGGAGTAGAAGAACTTTTTGACCCGAGGTTAAGATAAAAATATGCAAGAATCCGTTATTAGTATTAAGAATCTTTCAATCGCTTACTCTATACGTGAAGGGTGGGTTAAATCTGTCGAGAATGTTAGTATAGAATTTCCAAAAGGAAAAAATACTGCTGTCATTGGTGAATCAGGATGTGGTAAATCTACTATTGCCAATAGTATTATTGGTATTTTAGCCTATAACAGCAAAATATCAGCTGAATCCCAAATTATTTTTGATGGTAAAAATGTGTTAAAAGCTTCTAAAGAAGAACAAAGAAATTTTCGTTGGAAAAAAGCGTCAATGGTTTTTCAGGCGGCTCAAAATGCTTTAAACCCAACCGTTAAAATAGGAGAGCAACTAGCCGATTCAATGATTGATCATGGTGTTAGTAATAAATCTGAAATATCAAAAAAAATAGAAGAACTTTTAAATTTGGTCAAACTTGATGCTACAAGAGTTTTAAATTCTTATCCTCATGAGCTTTCAGGTGGACAGAGGCAACGTGTAATTATAGCTATGTCAATGGTTCTTGATCCCGAGTTAATTATCCTTGATGAGCCAACTACAGCTTTAGATATGATTACTCAAACATATATTTTTGATATATTATTGGATATTCACAAAAAAAGAAATTTATCAATGATTTTAATAACTCACGATCTAACAGCGGCAGTCAAGCTTGCAGATAAAATAGTAGTTATGTATGGTGGCAAAGTTATGGAATCAGGTAGTACAGAAGAAATGTTTGATAACCCACAACATCCATATACAGAAGGATTATTGGGAGCAATGCCTTTTATTGATGGAACAGTTGTTAAAAAGAAATCTATACCTGGCTCACCACCTGATCTGGTAAATCGTCCAAAAGGTTGTATTTTTAATTCCAGATGTTATCTTGTTGAAGATAGATGTAAAACTGAAGAACCACTACTTAGAGATATAGGTGATAGACAGATTGCTTGTCACTTTAGAGGAGAATAAATTTTTATGACATCTCTTGTTAAACTTGAAGATATTTTTGTAACTTATGGAGTTGGAAAAAATGCTTATTTGCAAGCTTCATACAATGTCAATCTGGAAATAAATGCGGGTGATATGATTGCTGTCATTGGTGAATCAGGATGTGGTAAATCTACTATTGGTAAGCTAGTACTAGGAACAGTAAACCCAAGTAAAGGTAAAGTTTCTTTTTTGGATAAAAATATTTGGAGTGATACTTTTAAATGGACTCATGATTTACGTGCTATGGTACAAATAATTCATCAAGATCCATTTTCAAGTCTGAATCCTGTTAGAACAATATATCAAACCCTCGCAGCACCTTTACTCTATTATAAAATAGCAAAAAATAAAAAAGATGCTAGAGAAAGGGTAAAAGAACTATTGCAAAGTGTTGGACTTGCACCTGCTGAGTTTTTTATTAATAAATTTCCTTTTCAGCTCTCAGGTGGTCAAAAGCAAAGGGCTTCAATTGCCAGAGCAACAATTCTAAAACCAAGATTAATTATTGCTGATGAACCTGTATCGGCTGTTGACGCATCTCTAAGACTTTCAATACTTGATTTGATGAAAGAATTAAATATAAAAAATAATATTGCTTTTTTATATATTACCCATGATTTGGCTACAGCTAGATACTTTGCTCCTGATGGTAAACTTATTGTTATGTATCTTGGGCGTATGGTTGAAACAGGTATTATTAATGAGTGTGTCAGTAATCCGGTACATCCTTATTTACAGGCATTATTAAAAGCTATACCACCGTCTGATCCAAAAAAAGCAAGAGAGCCAATTGAAATACCACTTAAAAGTTTTGAAATGCCGAGTCCTATTAATCCACCTTCTGGATGTGTCTTTAATCCAAGATGTCTTTATGCTGACTCGTTATGTGAAAAGGAAGTGCCT
>JACMQJ010000454.1 GCA_014377055.1 Candidatus Sericytochromatia bacterium | reverse complement strand
AGAAAAATGAAAACTACTATTAATTTTACGTCATAAATTTAGCATTCTTTTTTTGCTATTAAAATTAATTCCGTTTTAATATATGTTTTTACTGAAGGATAAAAAGTTTGTAATAGGTTTTCTTTTTTTCTTTTTATTCTCCTTGATCTCAATCGTCAATCATTATAGTTTAAGAACATTTTTTGATTTAGGCATGATCAATCAGGCACTTTATCAAATAGGTAATTTGCAAAGCCCATTATTTACTTTAGGAATTGATGGAATCAATATGCCATTTCTAGCTACGCATTTTAGCCCAATCATATATTTATACTATCCTTTTTTTTTGATTTTTGGAAATTATACTCCAACGTTTATTCAAATATTTGTCATCTCTATTGCAGGATTTCCTGTATATAAACAAAGTTTATTGTTTCTAAATAATGATAAAACCTTAGCTAAATATTGCTTAATACACTTTTATTTAATTTGGGGGATTTATGCTGCCTTGGCATTTGATTTTCATAATAATGTGATTGGTTCGATGATAATTCCTTGGATAATTCTATTTTTCTTTCAAAGGAGACATTACTTACTAATTATTTCCTGCTTATTAATGATATTATGCATGGAAACATTTGGTATATGGCTTTTTGTGATCTTGATAACTCTTAACATATATCAATATAAACTTGAAAAACATATAAATAAGGTTTCATTATTAATTGGTGTTATTACATTAATTTATAGTTTGATGATTATAATTAATTGGATGCCCGTTTTGCAAAGTAAAACTCAAAATTTACAATTTGGCAGATATTCATATTTAGGAGATTCTTTATCTGAAATAATTTTGAATTTGATAAAACATCCTAGTATTATATTAGAAAGCATTTATAAAAATCTTAAAGATGGAAGTTTTACAATTCAAAAAATATTTCTTCTTCTCTTTTTATTAGTTTCGGGAGGTTTTTTGACATATAAAAACCCGTTAATGTTAATATTATTTATTGTTCCTTTATTTTTAAAATTTCTTTCTAATGATAGCGGTTTATTTGGATTATATCATCAGTATAGTATCGAATTTGTGCCATTATTAAGCTTTGTATTTATTACTGGATTAAGGAAAATAAATTATCAGAAAAGGATAAAAATTGCATCAGGATTCTGCATCCTAACGGCAGTTGCTACTTTTTTATCAATAAATTTTAGCATAGGAGAATATGATTATAAAGAAAACTCAAAGTTTTATAGTCCAACGCACTTTCAATCAAACCTTGATTTAAGAAATATTAAAAAGGCATTAAAATTAATACCAAATGATGCTATTGTTAGTGCTAGTTCTTGCCTTTCTCCTTACTTATACCAAAGAAATTATTTATACCATTTTCCAATAATTAAAGATGCAGAATACATAGCTATTATTAAAAGCAATAGAAGTACTTGGCCAATTTCTGATGAAGAACATTTACAGAAAATAGAAGAACTAAAAAACAGTGATATATATAAAGTATTTATTGATCAAAAAGATTTAATAATATTTAAAATCAAGGGCTTATAAACTAAGCTTCGCTTTCAAATCCTTAGAAATCTCATCGGTAATATCTAAAATATGTTTTAACTCGTTGGTAGAGTTTTCAATGATATTATCACATCTAGTTCTATGTGGTAACAAATATTCATTATAAGCAGGAATTACATGATTTTGCCATTTGTACATCACGTCATCCTCAGAATAACCTCTTTCTAGTAAATCTCTTTTTAATCTACGCTCTAAAGCAATTTCTGCGGCTGCATCAATAAAAATACGACCGTCAAAAATGGCATCTATTTTTTCATAATGATAAATAAACAAGCCCTCTAATATTAAAATAGGAGCGGGTTTTATTTCTAATATTTTTGGGATTGCATT
>JACMQJ010000074.1 GCA_014377055.1 Candidatus Sericytochromatia bacterium | reverse complement strand
TTAAATATTGAATTAATAATAAAATTAACAGGTTTACAAAAAGAAGAAATAGAAAAATTATAAATAAAATTAATATTTGTTATTTGTGTGGTACGGAACTAACGAATGATAATAAAACAAAAGAGCATATAATACCTAATTTTATAGGAGGAAAGTTAAAATACTCCGACCTGATTTGTAGAAATTGTGTCCAACTTTTTAGGGATACTCCACTAATTAATAAATCTATATTAGTCTACATTTTTGTATACTAATATAGTCATTGTATTAAAGTAAGTCTTATAAATGTATGAATTGTGATTTATGAAGCTATTCTAGGAGTTAATGCAAATGAAACATTATTTAAATGTTAGATAAATATATAACAGATATATTAGATGAAATTTATGTAAAAAATAATATTGAGTTATATTTAGACAAATGTAGTCAAAATTTTGAAATTGATCCTAATTCAATAGGAATAATAGAAAAACATAAATTTTCTCTTGAATCTTCAACAAATAATATTTGGCCTTCAAGATCGTTTTATATAAAATTTGGTGAATTTAAAAAAGATAGATTTAAAGTATTGTACAGTGGACAATTATTATTTTCTAAACTGGTAAAAGCTTATTCATTAGATTTTTTTTATGAGGTAGATAATATAGATCCTGATGCTTATTCACCAAGCTTCACTAATATTGAAGATGAGCCATTGACAATAAAACAAGCATACTTTTTTGACGAGTTTAAAGAAAATTTACAAAGATTAGGTTTTAATAGAATAACAGCTAAAGAAAAAAAAATAGTTATTAGGAATATAAATTATAAATCTCCAAATGACTTATATAGTGGTCAGGTTGACTTGTGGACAGCTCTAACTCATGATGTTTTAGATAAAACACCAGATTAACTTTTTTGATAAATAAATTATAGATTTATGCTTAGTTTGTTTAATTATTACAAGTCTATAATACTTGAAGTAGCAAAATAAAAATGTTACAAACACAATTTTTAACAAGTATACTAATGTATTAAATCTTTTACTTAAGAAATATTTAATACATTTTAAGTTTTAATTTAATATAATTAAAGCTAGATTTAGATTAATTATATTAAGTAGATAATAATGAGTACAAAAGATTTTTTAGTTAGAGCGGCAAGAAAAGAACCTGTAGATAGAGTCCCTGTATGGATCATGCGTCAAGCTGGTAGATATATGAAAGAATATATGGCTATCAGAAAAAATTATGAGTTTATGACTTTATGTCGCACCCCTGAGCTTGCTGCTGAAATATCAATGCAGCCAATTGATGTTATAGGTATGGATGCAGGAATAATATTTTCTGATATTCTTGTACCTGTTGAAGCAATGGGAATAAAAGTTACTTTTGAAAAAGATCATGGTCCAAAATTACATAATCCTATAACTAATTATGATGATGTTGTTGCCTTAAAAATACCTGAACCTGATGTTGATATGCCTTTTGTTGCTGAATCAATTAAACTTTTTAGAGAAAAGTTAGACGATAAATTACCAGTTCTTGGATTTTCTGGTGCTCCTTGGACTCTTGCTGCTTATATGATTGAGGGCGGTGGAAGTCGAAACTATACAAAAATAAAATCATTGATGTTTAATGACAAAAAAACTTTTGATTTATTAATGGAAAAAACTACCGAAACAGTAGTAAAACATCTCTATGCACAGATTAAAGCAGGTACTTCAATGGTTCAAATCTTTGATACTTGGGCAGGATGCCTAGCTTATGATGACTATGTAAAATATGCTTTTCCTTATGAAAAAGAAGTCATTACAAGACTAAAAAAACTCACTGACGTACCTGTAACATTATATATCAATGGTTGTGGTAATATATTAGAAAAAATGGTAGAAACACAAGCAGATGTTCTTAGTATTGATTGGATGGTTGATTTAAAAGATGCAAAAAATCGTGTTGGTAAAAAAGTTGCCTTACAAGGTAATATGGATCCTTGCTGTTTATATGGAAGTCCAGAATCTGTAAAACAAAAAACTCTTGAAACTCTTAATAAATTTGGCAAAGAAACAGGCTATATCTTTAATCTTGGTCATGGTATTCTTCCTGATATACCAGTAGAAAATGTTAAAGTTATGGTTGATACTGTTAAAAATTTTTAAAATATGAACAATAACAAAATTAATTCAGCAATTAATATTTTTAGCTTTATACCAATGTCAATAGTAACATTTGGAGTATTATCTTTAGGATTATTTGTTGCTCCAACTGTTTTTAGAGAAATTACACCAAGACCTATGGCTTCAAACTTAATGGCTGATATCTTTACAAAGTTTTTCTTGGTAGCTTTTATTTGTGCACTCATAACATTATTTTCTGAAATGATTAGATTTATCTTACTAAAAAAAGATATATTAAATAAAATATGGTATGCACAAATAGGATCTGTTATTTTAGTTACTTTTTTAATTGGTTATTCAAATTTTCAGATTGCACCAAAAATAAATCAAATGAGGATTGAGCAAAAAGGTCCAACATTATGGACTAATACTGATTTTGTTTCTTTACATAAACAGTCAGAAGCATTTGCTAAAGCAGCATTTTTATTCGGTCTTATTCCTTTAGTCATAATGGTTTCATTTCAGTATAAAAAAGAACAAAGCTAAATATAATTTTTGTATTAAGTTGACGCTCACACGTGGCAAGCCCACGTGGATTCTTGACGCAAGTATATAGCTACATATTACTTTAAAACTCAGGAGTCCCTCCCAAACTCCAAATATATTTATTTTTACTGAAAATGAAATAACGAAAATACTTTCTTTCTACTCCTAATTTTAATTGATTAACACAGATTCTTAAATATTATTTGTGTATATTTGTCTTACTTAGTTTCTTATTCATAGCCAAGTATCTATCCTTAAAATATAAATATTTTGTAAAGATTGAGATTTTTTTAATTATTTTTTATAAGCATCTACAATCTAAACATAGATTATCTTTAAGCCATACAAAAACATTCATTTAAAATAAAAAGTTCATTCGTATTTAATTATATTGATATTGCTGAGTCACTAAAAAAGTCAGCAATTTTATTTTATAGTTGAGGAGAACTTATGTGGAGTTTTGCAATGATAATATCAATTCTCATTCTTTTTTATTTAGTGTATGCGTTATTTAACGTAGAAAGTTTTCAATAGGTAAATATTTATATGCTAATAAAATCTGTAGCTGAAATAGCTTTCTTTTTTATAATTCTTTTGGCTTTGGTCAAGCCTTTTGGAAACTTTATGTATAAAGTTTTTAATGGAGATAAAACTTTTTTAACTCCTCTTTTATCCATACCAGAAAAAATAATTTACAAAATATCAGGTGTTGATACCGAAGAAGATCAATCATGGAAAAAATATTTTGGTGGAGTAATTTTAATTAATTTGATTGGAATCATTTTTTTGATACTTGTACAAATGTTTCAAGCAATTTTACCTTTAAATACTCAAAACCTACCAAACACATCGTTTCATTTGGCTCTAAATACAGCTGTTTCATTTGTTACCAATACTAATTGGCAGTCTTATGTACCTGAGGCAACTATGAGTTATTTTACTCAAATGTTAGGTTTAACAGTTCAAAACTTTTTATCTGCTGCAACAGGAATGATTGTTTTAGTTGCTCTAATCAGAGGTTTTGTCCGAAAAGAATCAAAACATCTGGGTAATTGTTGGGTTGATTTAACTCGTTGTGTTTTATATATACTTTTGCCAATTTCAATCGTATCAGCAGTATTTTTTATTTCTCAAGGAGTGCCAAATAACTTCAATCAATACACAGATGCTACTACCATTGAAGGAGCTAAACAATTTATTTCTCAAGGGCCTATGGCTTCTCAAGAAGCAATAAAAATGATTGGTACAAATGGAGGAGGTTTTCTTAATGCCAATTCGGCTCATCCTTTTGAAAATCCAAGTCCTTTAACAAACTTTTTTCAAATGCTCATGATGGCTCTAATACCTGCTTCATTAACTTATACATTTGGTAAGATGGTAAATAATACTAAACAAGGTTGGGCTATTTTGACAGCAATGCTGATTGTTTTAATATCTATTACAGGCGTTATAACTTATTCTGAATTTGCACCAAATACTTTAATCAGTCATATAAGTGATATTGATCCAAATAATCAATTCAATTTTGAAGGAAAAGAAACTCGTTTTGGTATAACTCAGTCAACTCTTTTTGCAGGATTAACAACTTCTATATCAGCTGGTGCAGTTAACAGTATGCACGATAGCTACAGCCCTCTAGGAGGAATGTTAACTATGTTTAATATAGAGCTTGGTGAAGTCATTTTAGGTGGTACAGGAACAGGTTTATATATAATGCTCTTATTTGCGATATTAACTGTTTTTATTGCTGGTTTAATGGTTGGTCGTACACCTGAGTATTTGGGTAAAAAAATTGGTCCAATTGAAATGCAATCAGTTGTTTTGGGTGTTCTTGCTCCTTCTATATTCATCCTAGTTTTAACAGCTATAGCCTCGATCATACCACAAGGAACGAGTGCCTTAAATAATGCAGGAGCTCATGGATTTAGTGAAATTCTGTATGCCTATTCCTCAGCCGCAGGTAATAATGGCTCAGCTTTTGCGGGATTAAGTGCTAATACTGTATTTTGGAATTTAACTTTAACTTTAGCAATGTTTGGTGGAAGATTTATTCCAATATTTTTTGTAATGAGATTAGCAGGATCGTTAGTTGAAAAAAAATATATTCCAACATCTGTGGGAACATTTCCAACAACAGGTTTAACCTTTGTGATTTTACTTATCGGAGTTGTAATTATTGTTGGTGGTTTAACATTTTTTCCTGCATTAACTTTGAGTGGTGTCGCTGAACACTTTCAATTACTTAGCGGAAAGGCATTTTAAGGAATAAATAAAAATGAGTAAAATTTTAGAAAAAGAAAATCAAACCAATAATTCTCAAAATAATAATGAGAAAAAAACAAAGCTTCTTCAAGCTGATTTAGTAAAAGATGCACTTATTAATTCAATCAAAAAGTTAAATCCTGTTGAGTTAGTTAAAAATCCTGTTATCTTTTGTGTTGAGCTTGGAGCTATTTTAACCACAATATTTTTAATTACTAACTTGGTTCAAAGTAATCATGACGAGAGCTTATTATTTACATCTCAAATTACTATTTGGCTATGGTTTACAGTTATTTTTGCTAACTTTGCTGAGGCAATAGCTGAAAGTAGAGGGAAGGCTCAAGCTGATTCTCTTAGAAAGTCAAAAAAAGATTTGAATGCAAAAAAAATAACTTCTATCGAAGATCGTATAGGTCAAATTGTTGATGCTTCTGTATTAAGAAAAGGAGATTTAATATTAGTTGAGGCTGGAAGCGTAATTGCTGCTGATGGTGAAGTTATTAAAGGGGTTGCTAGTATAGATGAATCAGCCATAACAGGGGAATCAGCACCCGTTATTAGAGAAAGTGGAGGTGATAGATCTGCTGTTATTGCTGGTACTCGTGTTTTGTCAGATTGGATTGTAGTTGGTGTTAGATCAAATCCTGGCGAATCCTTTTTAGATAAAATGATTGAGTTAGTAGAAGGTGCTGTAAGACAAAAGACACCTAATGAAATAGCTCTTTCAATATTGCTTATATCTCTCACTATTGTATTTTTACTTGCTACAGCTACAGTTCAACCTTATGTTATATATGCGGGTAAATCCTCAACTATCACTAAACTTGTTTCGCTGTTTGTTGCATTAGCACCAACTACAATTGGAGCTTTACTTTCAGCTATTGGTATTGCAGGTATGAATAGATTATTACAAATAAATGTTTTAGCTTTTTCGGGTAGATCGGTTGAGGCCTCAGGTGATGTCGATATAGTTATTTTGGACAAGACAGGAACAATAACTTTAGGTAATAGACAAGCTGCAGAATTTATTCCAGTTAAAAATATTACTGAAAAAGAATTGGCTGAGGTTGCACAATTTGCTTCCCTCAGTGATGAAACACCAGAGGGCAGATCCGTTGTTATTTTGGCAAAAGAAAGATTCAATATTAGAGAACATAATCTAGGCGAAAAAGATAATTTAGTTTTTGTTCCTTTTACTGCTAATTCAAGAATGAGTGGAGTTGATTTTAATGGAGATGTAATCAGAAAAGGTGCAACTGATTCAGTTATAGAATTCGTCAAAAGTTTGAAAAAAGATACAGTTATTCCTGAAGATTTAAAAGCTATTGTTGAAAAAATATCAAGAAGCGGTGGTACACCTTTAGTTGTTTCAAAAAATAATCAAATAATGGGTGTTATTTACTTAAAAGATATTTTAAAAGGTGGAATTAAGGAAAAAATACAAGGCCTAAACTATGTTGGTATAAAAACTATTATGGTTACAGGTGATAACCCGCTAACAGCCGCTGCAATTTCAGCCGAAGCAGGAGTGAGTGATTTTGTTGCCGAAGCAAAACCAGAAGATAAATTAGATTTAATCAAAAAATATCAAGCACAAGGTCACATGGTGGCAATGATTGGCGATGGTACAAATGATGCTCCCGCTCTAGCACAGGCTGATGTAGGTGTTGCAATGAACACAGGGACAGCCGCTGCTAGAGAAGCAGGTAATATGCTTGATTTGGATTCTAATCCAAGTAAATTAATTCAAGTTATAGAAGTTGGAAAAAAGATTTTGATAACCAGAGGCTCGTTAACAACTTTTAGTATAGCTAATGATATTGCTAAATACTTTGCTATTTTACCTGCTATGTTTTCAGCTGTTTATCCTGAATTAAGTAGTATGAATATAATGTATTTGTCCTCACCTGAAAGTGCTGTCTTATCCGCAATTATTTTTAATGCTTTGGTAATACCTGCCTTAATACCTCTGGCTTTAAAAGGGGTTGATTATAAGCCTGCTACAGCCACTGAATTATTAAGAAAAAATTTACTTGTTTATGGTTTGGGTGGAATTATAAGTCCTTTTATTGGGATAAAAATAATTGATTTGGTTGTCAGCTTTTTGCATTTGGCTTAAACTCACCCCCTAAACCCCTCTCTAATCCATCCTAGCCTTCCTTTGCAAAGGAAGGAATAAGAGAAAAGGAAAGGACTAAGAAAGATGGAGGATAAGAGAAAATGTTGAATGTAGGGGCAATCCCTTGCGGTTGCCCTCTTAAATAAAATATAAATAGGAGAAAAAATATGTCAGGAAATTTAATAACATCAATTAGAGTATTTACAACTATGACAATACTTACAGGTATTATTTACCCTGTAAGCGTTTGGGCTATAGGTCAAGTAACATTTAAAGATAATGCAAATGGTAGCTTAATTAGGATAAATGATAAGGTCATAGGCTCTAAATTAATTGCTCAACCATTTAGTCAAGATAAATATTTTCAACCAAGACCCTCAGCTGTTAATTATGGGGTTACACCAGATGCAGATTACAAAAAAGGTAATTTTGTTTATACATCAGGTGGATCTAACCTTGGACCAACAAATAAAAAATTAATTGATGGTTTAAATGCTAATATCAAAGCTTTAAAAGCAAAAAATAAAACCTCAGAAAAAATACCTCTTGAACTTATAACAGCCTCAGCAAGTGGTATAGACCCTGATTTAAGTTTAAAATCAGCTTTATGGCAGGTACCAAGAATTGCCGAATCTAGAAAAGTTTCAGAAGATAAGGTAAGAGAAGTTATTGATAAACTTACTGAAAGACCTTTTTTGGGATTTAACGGTGAGTCAAGAGTTAATGTTTTGATGATGAACTTAGAATTAGATAAATTACAATAAACTTAAAGTATGAAGAATCAAAATAGACCTAATCCTGACGCTCTTTTGGCTGAAATAAAAAAAGCCCAAGAAATTAAAGGTCATCTAAAAATATTCTTGGGTTATGCTCCTGGAGTAGGCAAAACCTATTCTATGCTTGAAGAAGGTAACAAGTTAAAGCAAAAAGGTAAAAATGTAGTTATTGGTATTGTCGAAACTCATAAAAGGCAAGAAACTGAAGCAATGATTTTGAATCTTGATATTATTCCACGAAAAGAGATAGAATATAAAAATATTTTTTTATCAGAAATGGATGTCGAAAAAATTATTAGTTTAAAACCTGATTTAGTTTTGGTCGATGAATTGGCACACTCTAATCCACCTATGAGTAAGCACCCAAAAAGGTATCAGGATATAGAAGAAATTCTCGAAAATAATATTGATGTTTATACAACGGTTAATATTCAGCATTTTGAAAGTGTTAATGATGTTATTTCACAAATCAGTGATATAAGGGTTTCCGAAACTTTGCCTGATTTATTTTTGGATCGAGCTGATGAAATAGAAATTATTGATGTACCTATTGAAGAGCTACATGATAGGCTAAAAGAAGGAAAAGTATATATTCCTGAACAAGCTGAAAGAGCTATTGAAAATTTTTTTTCAAGACATAACTTAACAGCTTTAAGAGAATTAGCATTAAGAAGAGTAGCAAATAAGCTTGATGATGAAATTGTTAATCACATGAAAGCTAGATCAATTAATAAAATGTGGGCAACGTCAGAGAGGTTGCTCGTAAGTGTTGCCCCTAGTCCCTACGCTGAGTCACTTATTAGAAGAACTTATCAAATGGCAAATGATCTTAATGCAGAGTGGTTTGCTCTTTATGTTGAAGTTGTGCCAAGAAAAAATCTTACACATACAGATCGAGCTTATTTGACTGATGCTCTTACTTTAGCCGAATCACTTGGAGCTAAAATAGAAATGACAACGGGAATAGACACTGCCAATGAATTAGTTAATTTTGCAAATCAAGAAAAAATAACCAAAGTTGTAATGGGTAAGCCAAGAGGTAATATTTTGACTTGGGTTTTGAGAAGATCGCCAGCCTATAAAATACTTGATGAATCAAATAATTTTGATATATATTTTGTTAGCCCTATTGAAACAAAGAATATTCAAAACATTAACTTTTCGGATAGAAAAAGAAATGTAGGCTTTAAATTTAATATTAAGGATTATCTTTTCAGTTTATTAACATTAATACCTGTTACTTCGGTTGGTATGTTTCTTTATCATGGTTTAAATATCAGATCGTTTGAAACCTTCTTTATACTTTCACCGATAACTACAGCAATGCTTTTTGGTACTGGAGCTTCTTTATTTATTTCTATTATTAATATTTTAATTTATGATTTTCTTTTTGTTGATCCTCTTTATACACTAGCAATTTCAAGAGTAGAATATGTATTTGACTTAATTATATTTTTTGTAACTTCAATAATTATCAGCCAATTAACTAAATTAATTAACAATCAAAAGGAAGCATTAAAAATAAGGTTGGATCAAGTTAAGATACTTGAAGAAATGACCAAGGAATTACTTAAAGTAAAAATAATTGAGAGAAAAAATAAAATAGATCAAAATAGAGTAACTCAAATATTAAAGTACAATGCCGATAAAAATAATTTTTTGGAGCAAATATCAAATATAGCAATTAAATATCTCAAAAAAGTAATTGATCTTGAAATTATTATTATGTTTAATGATGATGATGAATTAAAAACTTATGCCAAGTCAAAAGATGATATTAGCTTAAATATAAATGAAAATGCTGTATCAAATTGGGTTTTGAATAATAATGAAAAAGCAGGAAAAGGTACTAAAACTTTAAATAGCAGTAATTACTTTTTTTTACCACTGGAATCAAATAATAAAAGTACAGGTGTTATAGCATTTTTATATGATTTTTCTAGTTTATTACCCAATGAAAAGTATCTTATTTTATCAATAGTTAGAACACTTTCGGACTGTCTTTAAAATTAGATAATATTTGAAAATAGTTTAATTTGTAAGTTATAATATTTTTATTACCTTCAATTAAGTTTTGAATAAAATGAAAAAAGATGAAAAATGGAAAAATTTAATAAGTAAGTTCCTGAAAGAATTTTTATCTTTTTTCATGCCTGAACTATATAAACAAATAGATTTTGATAAAGGTTATGAGTTCCTTGATGGCGAATTAAATAGAATAAAAATAAAATCTAAAAGTAAAAACAGAAGAACAGACAAATTAGTAAAAGTATATTTAAGAGATGGAACAGAAAAATAGATTTTAATTCATATAGAGGTACAAGGATATTTTGATGAGGAGTTTTCCAAACGAATGTTTAAGTACTTTTATAGAATTTCCGATCTACATGATACTTATGATATAACTTCAATATCAATTTTTACAGATAACGATGAAACATACAAACCTAATAAATTTGAAAAAAGTTTATTTGGAATGGAGCTAAGTTACAAATATAATACATACAAAATTTTAGATCAAAAAGAAATTAAATTAAAAAAATCTGATAATATTTTTGCTTTTATAGTTTTGGCCACATTGTATTCTTTAAGATCAAAAAATAACCAAAAAATGAAACTTAAATCAAAAATAGAGTTAACAAAAATACTTTTTGATAAAAACTATACAGAAGAAACTATTATAGATATTTTTGAGTTTATAAACTTATTTATAAGCTTTAGAGATGAAAAATTTGATAATTTATTTTATGCGGAGTTAGAAAAAATGCCAAAGACTAAAGAAAAAGAACTATTAAATAGTTATGATAAATTTCTTTTGAATAAGGGTAAAAAGGAAATAGCTAAAAATTTAAAAAATTTAGGTGTTGAAATAGAAAGTATTTCAAAAGCAACATCTTTGAGTGTTAAAGAAATAGAAAAAATGTAATATATTTTCTATTTCAATGAAAAATATCTTATTTTATCAATAGTTACGACACTTTCAGACTGCCTTCAAAATTATATGATATTATTTTTATGCTTTGAAAATAGTTTTATTTGTAAGCTCTAATATTAAATAAAAAATGTGGAGTAAATAACACATTAAGAATATCTCAATGGCAAATAAATAAATGTTAAAAAACTATTAATCAATGAACTCCTGAATTAAAATAAATTTATCAAGAAATAATTTAATCAGGGGTTCTATTAAAATGTTATCAATAAATTAAGAAATAAACAATATTTGGACAAAAATAAATGAGTTATTATTTAAATTAGGTCACAAAAGTCATTACAATGCAAAATGTAGTGATGGTATGATATTAACTTTGATGGTTTTGAAAATATTTTGGACAATAAAATCAGATAAATACTTTCATAGACTAATTAAAGCGAAATTTTCACAAGAGCTTGCGAATATACTTCTAGTCTTTTTTAAATAAGTACAGTTGGAAGTCTTAAAATATATCTATATCAATAAATACAAAATAAAAATTGTATTTACTCTAAGTGGGTTTAGCAG
>JACMQJ010000073.1 GCA_014377055.1 Candidatus Sericytochromatia bacterium | reverse complement strand
ATCCATTACTAGTGTATCTCCAGATTTTAAAGTTGGTATCAATATATCTCTTGAATAACTTTCAAATCTTTGTTTGTCCATACTTCCTTTAAACTCACATTCTGCAAATAATCCATTTAAACTTATAGCTGAAACTAAAGTTAATTTATCTCTTGGACTGTCATCAAAAGACTAGCAGTATATTTGCAAGAGAATTAAAATCTAACTTAAACTATTTCTTTTACTCTTCCAACTTGACCGTCTTCTAATTTAACTTTTATACCATGATGATGATTTGGTGAACTGGTTAATAAATTTTGTACAATTCCTTCAGTTAAATTACCTGTTCTTTGATCTTTTTTTAATACAATCATTACTTTAGAACCTATTTTTATATTTGCTCTAATTGTTCCATCCATAATAATTATCCTTTTGTATGATCATAAATTTTGGTTAAAGAAATATTATCACAGATTAATTAGTCATAAAGTTATTAGATTATTTTAAAAGACAAAAAATATTTTTTCTAGCTTACTTATATTTAGATAATTTTACGTTTATAATTACAAAAAAACAGGTCTTAAAAATATTAGCTCTGAGGTGTTTAATGCAAAAAGTTAGAATGGGATTTGATCTTGGTGGAACTAATATGAGATCTGCACTTGTTTCTGAAGATGGAGAAGTAATATTTAGTAATGAATGTGAAACACTAGCACAGGAAGAAGCTGATAAAGTTATCAATCGAATCAAAAATCTTATCAAAGAATCTGTTTCCAAAGCTGAAGAAAAAGACTTACAAATACAATCTATTGGTATCGGAGTTCCTGGTGTAATAGATACAGACTCAGGAATAGTAAAATCATGTCCAAATATCCCTCACTGGAAAAATATTGAGTTAGGAAAAATTATTAGCGAAGAATTTGGTATAAAAACCAAAGTTGATAATGATGTTAGAGTTACAGCTTTAGGCGAGTATTATTTTGGAGCTGGTAAAGGCTATAAAAATATTTTGTGTGTTGCTGTTGGAACAGGTATCGGCGGCGGTATTATTTTGAATGGTGAAATAATGCGTGGTCCTTCCCAATCTATGGGCGAAATTGGACATATAACCTTAAAAAAAGATGGTCCTTTGTGTGGATGTGGTAATTATGGTTGTCTTGAGTCTTTAGCCTCCTCTTTGGCTATCATTAGAGAGGCAAAAGAAGTATTAGATAAAGGTAAATCAGAGATAATGGAAAAACAATTGGAACATGGTATGCCTATTAGTGCTTATTTTGTTACCAAAGCATTACATGATGGTGATATCGAGGCGGCAAGAATAATGAGAGAAGTTGGTGAGTGGCTTGGTATTGGTCTTGCCAGTGTTGTAAACCTGTTAAATCCTGAGATAATAATAATTGGTGGTGGAGTTTCATTAGCTGGTAATGTCATATTTAATCCTGTGAAAGAAGAAATAGCTAAAAGAGCATTAAAAATACCTAGAGAATTGGTCAAAGTTGTACCAGCTCAATTAGGTGATTCAGCAGGAATGATAGGGGCATCAGCTCTATAGATTATTAACTAATATCATTAGAATAGTTAAAATATTAATAAAAGTAATTTATTTTAAAAAGTAACCTTATGAACAATATAGAAACAAGATTAAAAGATTTAAAAAAGGCTCAAAAGAGTAATAATTATAAAGCTGAGTATCAAGCTTTGGAATCTGTAGCTAACTATTATAGAGATAATCAAGCTGAAAAAAAATCATTAAATTATTATAAAAAATCATTTGAGATTGCTGAAAAAAACAAGTTAGATAAATCTGTCTTACTCTTAAACATTGGTAAAGCTTATTTTGGCTTAAAAAAATATACCGATTCATTAAATTATTTTCAAGAATCATACAATATACTAAAAAAAGATAAAAATAGTCAATATCTTGAAGATTGTTTGATCAACTTATGTAGAGCATATAGTAGGATTGGTGATAACAAAAATATTTTATCCAGTAGTCAAGAAGCACTTAAGTTATCAGAAAAGTCAGGTAATAAAATCACGATACAATATGCAAAAGGCTATCTTGGTATTGCCTATAATAATTTAGGTGAAGTACAAACAGCTCTTGATTATTTTTCTGAAGCTTATGATCTTTCCAAAGAGTCAAATGATAAAAGCGGTGAATGTCTATGGGTAGGTAATCTTGGCACTTGCCTTAATAAACTTGGTGAAACCGAAAAATCAATTGAGTTTTATAAACACGCTTTAGAATTAGCAAATGAATTAAAAAATAAATCTAGTCAAGCACAATGGACAGGAAATCTAGGCATCGCTTATAACAAAGTTGGAGATATGAAAAATGCAGAGAAAAATTACTTTTTGGCATTACAAATATCAGAAGAATTAGAAGATCAATTTAATCAAGGAAGATGGCTTGGTAATATAGGAAATCTATACACTTCCTTAGAAGATTTTGATAAAGCTCTGGAATATTATGAAAAAGCTCTAGTTAAAGCTAAAAAATCAGGTGATAAGTCCAATGAAGGTATAATACTTGGTAATCTTGGTATTATCTGTGGTAACTTGCAAATGTCAGAAAAAGCTGTTAAATATTTAGAAAAAGCCTTAACTTTTGCCTCAGAAAATGGTGATAAATATCATCAAGGTGTTTGGATGGGTAATCTTGGAAGTTATTATAGTAACTTTGGTGACGAAAAAAAAGCTATCAAATATAGTGGTCAAGCATTAGATATTGCTAGAGAAATAGCTGATAAATTTAATGAAACTGTTTGGTTATCCAATCTTGGTACATCTTATAGTAATCTGGGAGATCAAAGATCCGCTTTAGAATTAACCAAAGAAGCATTAGAGATCGCAAAAGAATCAGGTGATTGGCTTAACTTTGGTATCTGTCTGGGTAATATTGGTATATATCATGGAAAAATGGGTAACGAAAAAGTAGCTATTAGTTATTATGAGCAAGCTCTAAAAATAGCATTAGATACTCAAGATTTAAAGTCTGAAAGTAAGTGGACAGGTTATCTTGGCACATCTTATAGTAATCTTGGTGAACAAAAAACAGCAATTGAGTATGTCAAAAAAGCTTTAAAAATATCGCAAGAAATCAATGATTGGAAAAATTATAGTCGTTGGTTAAATGATCTTGGTAATTGTTATAGTAGATTGGGAGAACAAGAAAAATCTATTGGTTATTTTCAGCACGCTATTGAAATAACCAACAAAACAGGAGATCTTAGAAGACAAGGGAAATGCTTTGGTAATATGGGTATTTCCTATAGTAAACTTGGTGATGAAGCAAAAGCAGTTGAATTTATTAATAAAGCAAATGATATTGCCAGATCTCTTGGTGATAAAGCTAATGAAAGTCGTTGGCTTGGAGCTTTAACATATTCATACAGTAATCTTGGCGATATAGCTAATGCTATAATTTATGGTAAAAAAGCTCTAAAAATAGCCAGAGAGATTTTTGATAAAAGAAGAGAAGCAGCTTGTTTAGGTAATCTTGGAAATGCTTATGCCAATCTTGGTGAATCAAAAAAAGCGTTAAAATTTTTACAAGAAGCACTTAACATATCCCAAGAAATAGGAGATAAAATCAATATTGGTAGATGGTTTGGATCAATAGGTACAATTTATAGTAATCTAAGTAAAGAAGATAGAGCAATAGAATATCTTGAACAAGCACTAAAAACCTCTAAGAATATTGGCGATAAGTTTAATCAAAGCAGATGGTTAGGTAACCTTGGCTATAGTTATAGTAACTTTGGTGATCAAGATAAAGCCATAAAATCTTTTGAAAAAGCATTAGTAATTTCAAAAAATATTGGTGATAAAAATAGTGCAGGTAGATGGCTTGGCTCAATTGGTATAGCTTATAGTCGCATGTGGAATCAAAAGCAGGCATTACTTAATTTTGAAAATGCTCTAAAAATAGCTCAAGAAACAGGTGATAAAAATAATCAAAGTAGATGGTATGGCAATATGGGTATCTCTTATAGTAAGCTTGGTATGGAGATTGAAGCAATCAAAGTTACTCATAGAGCATTAAGTATTACAGAAGAAACAAAAGACAAAAATAATCATAGTCGTTGGCTTGGTAGCATCGTTTCACCATACAGTCAAATGGGTTTACAGAGTGAGGCTTTAGCCTTTGGCTTTAAAGCTCTTGATTTGGCAAGAGATATAAAAGATAAAAGAAGAGAAGGTGGATGCCTAGGTAATATCGCTCTTGTTTATAACAAATCAGGTGAAGAAAGCAAATCATTAGAATTTTTTCTAAAAGCTCTTGATATAGCTGAACAAATAAAAGATTCGGTAAATATTGGTAGATGGCTAACTCATATACCACTTGTTTATCTTAACTCAGGTGAGCTTAGTAAAGCTTTGGAAACTTGTCAAAAAGGTCTTAAAGAAACTAGAAAAAATAAGGATAAATTTAATTATGCTAGAGGCTTATTAGCATTAGGTGAAATTTATCTTGCCAGATCTGTTGATGAAACTACATATAATAAATTTTTAAAGAACTTAAAAGATGTATCTCATGAAATGGACTCTGATATATCTATTGCTTATTATCATTATTTTGATGCTAGAAGACTTATTGTAAATAATAAATTAGCCGATTTTTCAAAGTCATATAAAGAATTAGAAAAGCATCTAAAAAATTTAGATAATAGAGAAATTCATGTGCAATCTATGCTTTTATTATTAGAATATCATATTATTACTAATAAACTTGATAAAGCTAATATTATTAATCACAACATTAATGAATTATTAAAAAAATCTGAATTCTTTTATTTAAGATTAGAAAGTATTTATCAGACAGCATTGTTAAAATCTTCCGAGGGTAATACAAAAGAAGCACAACAAATTATTGAATCACAAATAAGCTTTGCTAAAATGAGAAATTATAAACTATTTCTTAGAAAAGCAATTTCACTTGATATAAAATTAAAAGATGCTCTAAATATTAGTACTGATATTGACAAAATTAATCTAAAAAGATTAGAAAAAGATTTATTATCGCTAAAATAGCTTAAGTCAAAAAAATATGGTTCTAAAGTAATATTTAACTAAAGTTGTTATTATTTTTTATTTTGATAATTATTTTTAGTAATATATTTTAAAATGATAAAATATAATACTAAGTGGTACGATTTATTTATGTTTTTATGAGAATTTTTAAAAGTAAAGTATTTAGCAAATGTTCTTAAAAAGAAAATTTATCTGATAAAGTATTAAATTATTTCTTTAAGCAAAAAGCTTTTTATATTCCTTAGTTTTACGCTGAAGCCAACACCTACCAAGTAAATTTGTTTATTAGATTCTAAGTATTTATTGTAATATCCTTTTGATTCTATTTGATTTAATGCTGTTTTTGCAGTTCCTAACTTAAATTCAAATATGTATATGATTTTATCTGTTTCTATTACACAATCTATTCTT
>JACMQJ010000012.1 GCA_014377055.1 Candidatus Sericytochromatia bacterium | reverse complement strand
GTATCTGGCTATAATGAAACTAAAAAAACAATTTTGATTAATGACCCTAGAAATCAAGCAAATATGTCAATGAATGAAACTGATTTTAATAATAAGTGGCAGAATAAATCATTGGGAAACCTTTTTATCTTTGGTAATAAATACGAAAGACCTATTTTTGAAATCTCAGATTAGTTAAATATTTTTTAGAATTTATTTGAGATGTATTTAGACTTATCTTAAATCTGATCAAGCAATGTTCTAAAGACACCTTGTTCAAGAAATGGAAAAACAATAATTTCTCAGAATATGTAAGTTCTCCGCAACAAACTTAAATATTTTTACTTTATCGACCTAATTAGATATTCAAGACCATTTAATTTTATCTCATACATTATCCCAATCATATTACCAAGTTCTCCTTTTGGTAGAGCATTTTTATTGAGCCATACCACATAAGGCTCAGGTAAATCAATTAATAATCTATTTTGATATTTTCCATAAGGCATTTTAGTTGTTGCTAATTTCCTTAAAAACTCATGGTCATTTAACTTATTATTTTCATTCATTATTTTTAGATATTTTATTCTATAGATGTAATTATTTTAGCATGAAAAAATTTTAGTTTTAAAAACATAATTATTCAAGCAACAACCTGTGTGATATAATGAAACCTGATTTGATAAATATAGTAAAAGATACTAGTAACAATCGTTACAGCTTTTAAAAAGAGGGTAGAATGACTACAAAAGAAAGACGTACTAAAATAGTTGCCACAATAGGGCCTGCATGTTCATCTAAAGAAATGATAAAGACATTGATAAACGCAGGTGTCAACGTATTTCGTCTTAATTTTTCACATGGGACTCATGAAGTTCATATTGAGTCCATAAAAAATATAAGAGAGGTAGCCAAAGAACTTAATGCTATCGTCGCAATTTTGCAAGATGTACAAGGCCCAAAGATAAGAATTGGTGAAGTAGAAAATGGTGAAGCCATTTTAAATGATGGTGATACATTCTTTTTAACTAATAAACCAGTTTTGGCAAATAGTCAAATAGCTTCTGTTACCTACGAAAAACTTCTTGAGGATATTAAAGTTGGTTCAACAGTTTTAATTGATGATGGAAAAATGGAAATTTTAGTTGTTGGCGTAGATGAAGAAAAACTAACTTGTATAGTTCAAGTTGGGGGAATAATCCGACCGCACAAAGGGGTTAATTTTCCTGGGGTTAGTCTTGGTATAAGTTGTATAACTGAAAAAGATAAAGAGGATATGCTTTTGGGCTTAAAGCAAAGAGTTGATTTTATCGCTTTGTCATTTGTGCAAAGAGCCGAGGATATTATGCAAGCAAAAGACTTTTTATCTCGATATAATGCAAAAATACCTATTGTTGCCAAAATAGAATCTCAATCTGCTATAGATAATCTTGAAGGTATTCTTGCTGTTTCGGATGCAGTAATGGTTGCTAGAGGAGATCTAGGAGTTGAGTTACCTACTGAAGATATACCACTCTTACAGAAAAAAATTATTAAAATGTGTAATACTTTTGGAGTACCAGTTATCACAGCGACACAAATGCTTGATTCTATGGTTAGCAATCCAAGACCTACAAGAGCCGAAACAACTGATGTAGCTAATGCTATTTTTGATGGCACAGATGCTGTTATGCTTTCAAATGAAACAGCAGTAGGTAAGTATCCAAAAGAAGTAGTTATGATGATGGCAAAAATAGCTCAAAAAGCAGATGAAGAATTAATGAAGAATTTTTCTTTAAATTATACAGGTTTGCAACTATACACTATTTCTGGCTCTGTAAGCATGGCAGCAACATACATTGCTCAATCATTAAATGCAGCCGCAATTATTACAGCTACTTTTTCTGGTTCATCTGCCAAAAAAATTGCTAGGTATCGTTCACCTGCTTTAGTAATAGCAGCGACTCCTGAGCCATCAACATTAAGACAAATGGCATTAGTTTGGGGTGTTAAGCCTGTTCTAGTCCCACCTGTGTATGATACTGATACAATGATCAAAAATGTTTTAGACATTTCAACAAGAGATGGATATATCAAAGATGGTGATATTGCAGTTATTACAACAGGTGCTCCTATAGGTGTAGCTGGTACAACTAATATTATTAAAGTAGAAGTTGTTTCAACGGTACTAGCTAATGGTACAGGTTTAGGTAAAATGATTGCTCATGGAAATGCTGTTTTTGCTAATACGGCTGATGAAGCTATTAGTAGAGTTTCTAAAGGGGATATTTTGGTCACCAGTATGACGGATATTGATTTTATTCCTGCTATTGAAAGATGTGGAGCTTTGATAACAGAAGAGGGTGGATTAACATCACATGCTGCAATCGTTGCCATGTCATTAGGTATACCATTAATATTAGGTGTTGCTGGTATATTTGATAAAATAAAAGAAGGAGATATGATTACTGTTGACCCAAGAAGGGGTCTTGTTTTTGCTGGTAACCTAAAAATAGTTTAATTAGAATAAAAAGTAACGGGGGTGGGGTTTACCTCAATGTCATTAAGTTAAGAAGTTTAAATCTCTGTAATGTTTACCAATTGTAGCGTAGGGGCGTATTGCATACGCCCAAAATAAACAGTAAATATAACAAAACTCATAAATAATTAAAATTATTGCCCTAATTTTTAATTATGAATCAATAATCATACTAAAATATATCGTAAGAGTGCGTATGCAATACGCCCCTACCAGATATTATAACTATCTTTGTCCCCTAACTTAATGCCGTCGAGGTTTACCTCCAACCTCTTCAAACAAAAAAGCCCTAACTTTTGAAAGTTAGGGCTTTTTTATTGAAATCTATTTAGTCGTCGCCTAATCTGTTAGCAACTGTTTCAGCTTGTAATGCAGATAAAACAACATGGTTGCTTTC
>JACMQJ010000453.1 GCA_014377055.1 Candidatus Sericytochromatia bacterium | reverse complement strand
TAGAAAATGACGCATCAAATATAATAGATTTTGGTATACAAAATTAAATAAGAACTCTGCTAAGAATAAGGGACTAATTAAGACTTCCTGTAAAAATAAATATAAAGTATTAAGGTGTCCATAAAAAGTCGATATTTTAGAGTAAATTTTTAAGTTCAACTTCTAATAAAGGCTTTTATACCAATTTCAGCAAAGGCAGATTTTATTTCCTCCATACGTTTTGTCAAAAATCTTGGCTCAAGCCAGTCAGGAAAATTATTTTTAAATAGATCGTATGTCAAATGTTGATGATACATAGGAGCAACCCAAACATATTCAGAAACATAAGAACCATACATCTTTGCATAGTTTTCTGGATCGAGTGGTAAAAGTGGCATACATGAAATTCTGGTTTTCAAACCTGCTTCATAATAAAGTTTTAATCCATCTCTTCTTGATTTTAAAGAAGGAGCTTTTGGCTCAAAAATCTTTTTTACATCATCTCTATCTGTATGAATTGAATAACTTATTCTCACTTTTGTAATTTTTGCCAACTCTTGTAAAAGTGGTATATCTCTGACAATATCTTTAGCTGCTCCTCTAGTCTGAACTTCAAGTTCTAATGGTGGATTTTCCAAAAAATATTCAAGAATAGGTGGTATTAATGCCAACTCTTTTTCTATAGGCATATAAATATCAGTAGCATTACCAAAGTATACTTTTGATTTCCCTATTTTTTTATGCTCTTTTTTTAATAGATCGATTAAATTTGTTTTGTAATCAACCCAACCTCCCCATCCTGTTTTATCCCATTTTTCTATAGTTCTACCAGTAAAATAATTCATTTTGATTGCTGAACAAAATTCACAAGCAAAAACACAACCCTGATATGGATTTAATGCTAATCCACCTTTTTTGTTAACGCTAAGAGCTGTTTTTGTAGTTATTGGGCTTAATTTAAAAGGCATATCTCTCCTACTAAAAATTGGTACAACATTTATTATATCTAAGCTTTAGAGGTTTAATTATTTTAAAATGATACTTCATAAGTCAAAATCGCATTATTTTTAGTTATTAAATTTCCTTCTCCATCTGTACCATAAATATTTCCACAAAAATTTGGTTTAATATTAAAATCAAATAATACAAATCCTTTTACTTGCTTTTTATCTTTATGCTTAGTATAGTCACTTAAAGTAATAAAATTATCTTTAATTTCTGTACTTTCTGAGTATGGATTTTTTATTACCTTTAAATAATTATCTTTTGCAGCATCTTTAAATAGATCATTAAAAGTTTTAGGACAGCTATTTTTATTATCGATGTAATACATAATAATTAAAGACTCTAATTTGATCATGTTATTTTTTACTAATTTTTCATTTTCTTTTCTAGTTGACCAAACAATTTTCCCTAGTCTATTTATATATGCGTATTCTTCATCTGTTTCAACTTTTGCCAAATCTCCCAAGAAACTTTCTGCATTTTCAAACTGCTCTGATATAACAAATTTTGACGAAATATCTATATAACCATATTTAGAGCCCGATTTTTTTGCGACAGCTAAACCTTCTGAAAAAACTTCTAATCTATCAAATTGTGGTTCAATAAGAATATTTCCTTTTTTATCAATGATTCCAAATGGGTAGGAATCTAATGAAACAACTGAAAAACCATTTTTAAAATCTGTTGCTGCAGTAAACATTGGTTTAATTACAAATTCACCTATTTCATTAATAAATCCATATTTTTTATCTATTTTAGCCCTCGCAAACTCTTCTGAAAAACCATAAGCTATATCAAATTTTAAGGGAATAATTAATTTATTTACTTTATTGAAGCCAACTTTGCCATTTATTTGTACTCCAAATAACTGATTTAAGTTAGGGAATAACTTTGAATATTGCTCGAAAGTTAAAATTTTTATAATTTCTTGATTTGCAGCATTTTTAGTAATATATCCCATATTATCATAATCAAGTAATCTAATACCTCTTTGATTATTTATTTCCATTATTTTCTTTGTCTTTAGATTAATATATTTTTTAGAATTTAAAGAAAAGACAATATTGCCTGATTTGTTAATTAACAAGAGGTTATTTTTAATCAAAACTGGAGCTAAATTATTTAAGAAATATCCAACCTTATCAAATTCTGGTTTGATAATAATTTTTCCTGATTTATCAATAAAACCGCTTTTATCATCTTGTGAAAAAGGTGCTAAACCTTCAAAAAAAGTACCAGCTTTCTCAAACTCTGGTTTAATAATAATTTTACCTTTATTATTTATAAATCCAAACTTATTATCAATTCTTACTGGATAAAGATAATCGTTGTTTGCTTCAGAATAAGCATAAATTTTAAAGTTAAAAAAGGCAATTAAGTTAATTGCAAAAAGTAAAATAATATTTTTTGCTTTTGTAGTGCTTATTTTATTTTTTCTCATTTTGTATTTTTAAAATTCGTGAATAAATTATTCATTGTTAATTAATAATTTATTTTTTTCATCAAAAAGTCTAATCAATTTACTATCTTTAATAATAATAAAATTACTTACCTTTTCAAATTTATCTTTTATTTTAGCCGTAAAGCCTCTGCTTACATTTTCGTAATTTTGAGTATCTTCCCTTAAGTTATTTACCACTGTATCTAATTCCATTTAATAATTATCGTCTGGAGTAATTAAAGACATAATTATAATAAACAATTTTATTGCACCAAATGTAGAAAATATACTTATAAATACTAGTTTTTATTTTTTACTCATTTTTTACTTTCGTTAAATATTTCTGTTTAGAATAGTATAAGAGACGATTGTTAATGATAAAATACCATAAAAACTAGTCTATGTCACAATATCATAACATAGTTGACAAATATCACTCAAAGTATTATGTTATTAAATATTATTTTTTTACAACTTACCTTATTTAAGGTTCTTGTATTTTCATAACTATCATATTTAATTTCTTCTTTTATTTTATCTGGTAATACATTATTTTCAATCAATATTCTGACAAGATCGTTTCTATATACACCATATGTTAGTTTTTTAATTATTCTTTTTCAAAAAAGTCAATTAATTTGGTTTTGAAAGATTCAATATCCTCTTTTTTCAGTTTACCTAGTTTCTTTAATATAATTGATTTATCAACTGTAGCAAATTTCATTTTTATTACTGATTCTTTAGGAAACCCTGCATCAGACCATTTTAGTATTTTGTAATCTTGAATAGAATCTCTGATATTGCTTGTAATTAGAGCAATAACTAAATTCTCAGATTTATTATAGTCATTATGAGATACTATTAATGCAGGTCTTTTCTTGTTAGTTGTCAAATCAGTAAAAGGAAACGGTACTAAAATTACTTCCCACTTTCTATAATTCATTATATATTTCATCTTCTTCATTGTCCCATTCTTCTGAGAATGTTTTTTCTGATAGTTTCATTAATTCGTTTTGTTCATCATTTCTGGTAAATTTTATAATTTTATTCTTATTTTTATCAATGTAACTCTCTATCAATTCTTCAACTATTCCACTAATTGTTTTTCCCTCTGCGGAGGCAATTACTTTTAATAGCTTTTTTTTATCATCATTAACTCTAACACTCATTACACTCATTGTAGTTTCTCCTACAAAATTACTATACTTCTATTTTACTTGATTTCTTAAATTAATTCAAGATATTTTTATTGTATAAAAATTTTATCAATAGCTTTTAAAGCTTGATTCCTGACCATTTCTTCATCATGGATAGATAACTTTTCTAATATAGGTAAATATTTAGGATTTTTTGAGGAGCTAATCATAGCAATAACATTTCTCAAAAATCCTTTTAATTTGGATCTTTTTATTGGACTATTCTTAAATAATTTTGAAAACTCTTCTTGACTCAACTCTAATAACTCATCAATAGTCTTTTC
>JACMQJ010000072.1 GCA_014377055.1 Candidatus Sericytochromatia bacterium | reverse complement strand
ATTTTCGATCCAATACATAACAGCATCATCTTGGATCTTTTTACCCATAATATTAACCAAAAAATGAAAGCCCTCTTCAGTCAGAATATAAAAAAGAATATTACCATCACCTGTCTTTAATAGATGAATCTCTGTAATAACAGCTTTTTTACCAAATTCTTGAATGATCATTGAGTTAATAAACTCTAAATATTCACTCTGAGCATAAAGGTCTTTCATTTTTACCTATTGTTTTTACTTAAAAATTATATATCCAAGTTTTTTACTTCAAGAGCATATCTTTCAATAAAATCTCTTCTTGGTTCAACTTTTTCACCCATTAAAGTAGTAAACATTCTATCAGCTTCTGCAGCATCGTCAATAGTTACTTTTAATAGTGATCTCGTTTCTGGATTCATGGTTGTATCCCATAACTGTAAAGGCATCATCTCACCAAGACCTTTAAATCTTGATATTTGTACATCTTTACCATGTTCTTTAACATAAGCTTCAAGTTGTTTACCATTAAATAAATAAGTTGTTTTCTTGCCTTTTTCTACTCTATACAAAGGTGGTTGTGCGATATAGATATAACCTTTTTCAATCATTGGCTTGGCAAATCTAAAGAAGAAAGTCAAAATTAGGGTTCTAATATGAGCTCCATCAACGTCCGCATCGGTCATGATAATTATTTTGCCATAACGTAGCTTTGAAAAATAAAAATCAGGCTCATCACCAGGTAATAAATCAGCTTCAGTTAATTTGTTATCAAGATCCTTGGCATTGGCTAATCCTGTAGCGATCAAAAGAGATTGTATTTCATTATTAGAATAAATCTTGTCTTCTCTAGCTCTTTCGATATTAAGAATCTTACCTTTTAATGGTAATATAGCTTGAAATCTTCTATCTCTACCCTGTTTGGCAGAGCCTCCAGCTGAATCTCCTTCAACTATATATATCTCAGTAAATTCTTTGTCCGTTTCGGAACAATCAGAAAGCTTACCAGGTAATGTCGCTGATTCAAGAACACTTTTTCTTCTAACCAATTCTCTAGCTTTTTTGGCAGCTTCTCTTGCTCTAGCGGCATCAATAAATTTGTTGATAAGTAATTTTGTAACAGCTGAATTAGTCTCAAGAAAATGATTTAAGTTTTCAGAAAATATTTGTTCAACAATTCCCCTTACTTCGGTATTACCCAATTTAGCTTTTGTTTGCCCTTCAAATTGAGGATCTGGTATCTTGACACTAACAACAGCTGTGATACCTTCTCTAACATCTTCACCAGTTAGATTCTGTTCCATATCTTTGAATAAATTATTTTTTTTAGCATAATCATTAACAACTCTGGTAAGAGTACTTCTAAAACCTGTTATATGAGTTCCACCGTCAGGAGTATTAATATTATTAGCAAAACCCAAAACTACTTCATTATAACCTGATGTATATTGTAGAGCTATTTCAACTGAAACATTATCTTTAACACCTTGTACATAAATAGGTTCAGGATGAATTGGCTCTTTATTTTCATTGAGATAAGCTACAAATGATTTGATACCACCTTCATAATAAAAAATTTCTTGTTTTGGTTCAACTTCTTGATAAGAAGTAAAAGTGATATTTAGACCTCTATTAAGAAAAGCAATCTCTCTGAGCCTTGTTGTTAAAGTATCATAATCAAAATCTAATGTTTCCATGATTTCTTTATCTGGATAAAAAGTTACTTTAGTTCCTCTGCCATTTTCTTCTTCACCAATTATTTTTATATCTTCAATAGCTTTACCTTTTTCGTATCTTTGAAAATATATCTTGCCATTTCTTCTTACTTCAACTTCACACCATTCACTAAGAGCATTAACTACTGATACACCAACACCATGAAGACCACCAGATACTTTGTAGCCACTGTCTCCACCAAATTTACCACCCGCTCCAAGAGTAGTCATAACTGTTTCTAAACCAGATTTACCTGTTTTTGGAACAATATCGACTGGTATTCCTCTACCATTATCTTTAACAGAGATACTTCCATTAGCCTCAATATTAACTTCAACTTTGTCACAGTGACCAGCAAGAGCCTCATCTACTGAGTTATCTACTACTTCATAAACAAGATGATGTAATCCTCTTTCGCCTGTACTACCAATATACATACCAGGTCTTGCTCTAACGTGTTCTATACCTTCGAGTACTTGTATTTGTGAAGCACCATATTCAGTATCAACATGATGAGTCACTGCTATTGCATTTGAGTCTTGTTCATCTTGAACATTTTGGTCTATTTGCTGTTGGATACTTTGATCTTGTGTATCTACATTATTATTTTCTTCTAAAAGATCGGTCTTAGTTTTTAAATTTTCCATCTTCCCTCACTAAAATTAAGCACAAAAAACAAATTACATGATAAAAAAGAGATGCTTAATATATTTTTATCAGATAATAAAGTATACTCGATAAATCAGCTAATGTATAGGTCAT
>JACMQJ010000452.1 GCA_014377055.1 Candidatus Sericytochromatia bacterium | reverse complement strand
ATCAAAAAATCTTCCTTTTTAAGATGAATTGACTGACCATTTTTTTCTATTAGTGTACCTGACGAAAAAGGATCTATTTGTCCATTTTTTAGTCGTAATTGATAAATCATTATTTCACGACCATCTTTTGACTGCAAAGAGAACCAATCCCAACCAGTTTGATTTTTACTTAAAGCACTGGTACTCCACTCTCTATCTAACCAACTTATACCAGTTACATTAAATTTTTGATCAGAAATAGATATAATACCATCTGTTTTTAATCTAGTTTGTGAATAATAATAAGAAGCATTTTCGGCACTTTTATGGCTAAGACCTTTATCACCTTCTAAAACTAATGGTTTAAGTGGCTGAGTTTTTAGATCAATAAAAACAGGCGAGTTATTAGCCTTAATTCTGATATAACCGTTTTCTTCTTTGACAGACCAGTCTTCCAACCATACCTCAAAAGGCTTAGTTTTTACTCCTGATAAATTACTATCACCCCTGGAAAATCTTTCATTAAAATAAAATTTATCATTTTTTATGTCACTTACAGTAAAATGAGCAAAATATAATTGATTTGTTCTCCATTTTGACTGACCTTGTATCAGTTTTGCATTTAGTGATCTTCTAAAAAATGTTAATTGAAAACCATAATGATTTTTATTTTGATCTTCAAGATTACCTGTATAGTACCACCACTCAGTTTGGAATTTTGTATGAGCTCCTGAGTCCTCTGGAAATTTAAATTGTCTTACTTTATCGGCCTTATCAAAATTATCGGTATTATTGGTTTCAGATAGTGCCGATACAACACTAGAACTTATTTTTTGTTCTTTTTTACCACTGTTTAGATAAAATATTACAGCAAGAATTGTTATTAACAATATGATCACTAAATATTTTATTTTAGCTACTTTTTTTAGCATTTTTTGTATCTGATAAAAATAATAATATATCCCTGTAGTAAATTTACATCTTAAATATTAGTATGAAAAACAAATATATTGATTAATTTTAAGGTAATATTTTGCAGAATTTTATAAAAGTATATGCTTGGTGCTTGAATGTATTTTACCTTATTAAGATTATCTAAAGCTTTTGATATATTAAGAAGATTAAATTTGCAATTAATCGTAACAATGTCTGAATCTGTCTACCTTTGCCTAATTTAACCAATCTAGGTTATCTAAATCTTATCTACTAGTTTAAGAAAGTTTAAAATGTACTTAATATTTGCCCCGTTTATAAATTTGGTTGATATGATGTAAGTTAGCTTAAGGTTGGGTTTGACTAGTTCTGGCAACCAAAGCTGTTAGTAATTTTTTACTCAATACCTGAGTGACAAGATAGGGGGAGATAAATGAACGCTATGAATGAACAGAGTTTAGAAAAAGAATATAAACTCTTGTTGCAAAGCTCAAAGAAGTTACCTGGCGAAAAAAGAAATCGCTCAGAAAATATAAATAATAATTCTTACTTAGAAAGACAATCTCAGACAGAATCTAATGCCCGCAGTTATCCTCGTAGGCTACCTTTTGCATTAACACAAGCAAAAGGAATATACCTCAAAGATTCTGATGATAATATATATTTTGATTGTTTGTCAGGAGCAGGTGCATTGGCATTAGGTCATAATCATCCTGTTGTCCAAAAAGCAATCTACTCAACTATTGAAAGTAATGTACCTCTATTAACTCTTGACATTACAACTCCTATAAAAGATCAATTTGTTGAAGAAATCTTTAGTATTTTGCCGAAAGAATTTTCTAAAAATGCAAAAATACAATTCTGTGGCCCTTCTGGATCAGATGCTGTTGAAGCTGCGATCAAACTTGTGAAAATAGCTACAGGAAGACGTGGAATGTATGCTTTTCATGGTGGTTATCATGGTATGACCAATGGATCGTTATCAATGATGGGTAATCTTGGATCAAAAAATCATATACCAGGCTTAATGGCTGATGTACATTTTTTACCATATTCTTATACTTATCGCTGCCCAATGAAAGCTTGTGAAAGCAAATGTAATCTTACTTGTAGTAATTATATTGAGAATATTTTTAATGATGTAGAAAGTGGTATTGTCAAGCCTGCTGGATTGATACTTGAGGCAATACAAGGAGAGGGTGGTGTTATACCTTCTGACGATGAATGGTTAAGACAAGTTAGAAAGATAACCAAAGAAAATGATGTGCCAATGATTTTGGATGAAGTCCAAACTGGATTGGGGCGTACAGGTAAAATGTTTGCTTTTGAGCATTCAGGTATTACCCCTGATGTTTTAGTTTTATCAAAAGCAATTGGTGGAAGTTTGCCAATGGCTGTTGTTATTTACAATAAAGATCTTGATAAGTGGACTCCTGGATCTCATGCAGGAACATTTAGAGGAAATCAGATGGCCATGGCAACAGGTATCGCTACAATAAATTACATGAAAGAAAATAATTTACTTGATCATGTCAACAAAATGAGTGAAAAGTTTTTTATTAATCTTAGAAAAATACAATCTGAAACTTCTTCCATTGGCGATGTCAGAGGTAGAGGCTTAATGATTGGTATGGAAATAAACAATAAAGCTTTTGATACTGCAACAGGACAAAATAGAAATGGAGAGCTTGCTAGACTAATTCAAGCTGAATGTTTTGATCGTGGTTTGATTATAGAAGTTGGTGGTAGAGGAAGCTGTGTCCTAAGATTATTACCACCTTTGATTATTAATGAGGAACAAGTCGATCAAGTTTGTTCAATATTTAGTGATGCTTTGAAAGAAGCCGAATCAAAATTCTCATAAAGGAGGAATAACAAGATGTCAATGGAATTATTAGAAACAAAAACTCTGATAGCTTATAATAAAACTACTGATTTTAGAAAGTATTTTCTAAATAAATCAAGAGAAAGCCTTCATAGTTATGAGGAAGCTGTGATTAGCTCAATGGATGCTGTCAAAAAAGCTATACTTTCTGAAAGACAACCTTATAGTGGTGTTCATCCTCAAGAAATAGCCGACTTTTTTAGCGATAAAATCTTATTACCAAAAGAAGGTAAAGATGTTAAAGAAGTCATTGAAGATATTTATGAAGTAATTTTGAAAAATTCAGCCTTTGTTAACGATAGATTTTGTCTAGCTCACTTACATTGTCCTGTAGTTATACCAACTATTGCAGCTGAAATAATTATTAGCTCATTAAATCAGTCAATGGATTCATGGGATCAGTCACCTTCTGCAACAATTATTGAACAACATACAATAGATAATTTATGTCGAATGTTTGAATATCCTGCTACTGCTGATGGTATTTATACTAGTGGTGGTACACAATCCAATTTTATGGCTTTATTACTTGCAAGAGATAATTATTGTCAAAAAAATCTAAATTGGTCTATTCAAGATAACGGTTTACCTCCAGAAGTAAGTAAGTTTAGAATTATTTGTTCTGAAGTTGCTCATTTTACTGTAAAACAATCAGCCTCTATACTTGGTATGGGTTACAGGTCAGTAGTTACTATCAAACCTAATGATGATTTTACAATGGACAGTGTAGCTCTTGAATATAAGATTGAAGAATTAAAATCAGAAGGATTAATACCAATCGCTATTGTTGCTACTGCTGGAACAACTGATTTTGGTAGCATCGATCCTCTTAATGAAATAGCTGATATTGCTCATAAATATGATATTTGGTTACATGCAGATGCTGCCTTTGGCGGAGCATTAGTTATGAGTAATAAATATAGACACAAAATAGCTGGAATAGAAAAATCTGATTCAATGACTGTTGATTTTCATAAGTTATTTTATCAACCAATTTCATGCAGTGCTTTTCTGCTTAAAGATAAAAGAAATTTTGATGTTCTAAAATTAACTGCTGATTATCTTAATCCAGAGATCAATGAGGAAAATGGTATACCTGATTTGGTTACAAAATCTATTCAGACAACCAAACGTTTTGATGCTCTAAAGACTTATGTAGCAATGCAAAGTATCGGCAAGACTGTTTATGGTGATATGATTGATTATACAATTGATTTGGCTGGTAACGTAGCAAAATTAATTGAGTCAGATCCATCATTTGTTTTATGTACTCAACCAACAATTAATTCAGTTGTTTTTAGATATATAGCTGATAACACACCTGAAAATAAAACTGAAAAAGAATGGAATGATCATGTTAATGCTCATGTCAAACTTAATCTACTATTATCAGGAAAAGCTATTGTTGGTCAAACTGTAGTTAATGGATTTGCTTGTTTAAAGTTTACTTTACTCAATCCACTTACTAATTTTGAGGATATTGAAGAATTACTAGAAATTATTAAAGAAGAAGCAAAAAAAATACAAATTTAAAAGGTGTACTTGTAGTTAAAATCTTATTTTTTAAGATTTTAACTACAAAATTAAGCCTATTTATTTAACTTTGCGATTAGAGTTATTTCTGTACTTCGTAAAGCATAAGAAATAGGACAATTTTGTTTTGCATCTTCTGCCATTGCTTGAAAAGTTGCATCATCTATCTCAGGAACACTTGCTTCCATGTTAACTTCTATTTTTGTTATTCTAAAATTATCTCCAACTTTTTCAAGATAAACCTTATCTTCTGTTTTGACGTACTCAGGCTTAAATCCTTTTGTAGATAAGTTATTAGCAAGTGCCATTGAAAAACAGCTTGCATGTGCAGCACCCAAAAGCTCTTCTGGATTTGTACCTTTTTCACCAGCAAAACGGGCATTAAAACCATAACTACTATCTAAATTACCACTTTCTGTACTTACTTTACCGTTACCATCTTTTAAGTTTCCATGCCATTCAGCATTGGCAAATTTCACAATTTTCACTATGTGACTCCAATTCAAAAATTATTATTTACAATAAATATATTATCTCAATGGAAAATAAATAAATATTAAAATAATATTAATTCATTTGCAGGTAAAAGCTTAAAATACCATTTTAATAACTTATAATTATTTCTTAGATATTTTGTAGTTAGGATAAAAATTATGTTTAAAAAAATACTTATAGCAAACCGAGGTGAAATAGCTGTAAGAATCATCAAAACATGTAAAGAAATGAATATTTCAACATTGGCTATTTATTCAGAAGCAGACAAAGATGCTCTACATGTAAAAGTTGCTGATGAAGCTTTTTTGGTTGGTGAAGCTCCTGTTATGAAAAGTTATTTGAATATGGATAAAATTTTTGAAGTTGCTAAAGCAAATAATGTTGATGCTATTCATCCTGGATACGGATTACTTTCAGAAAATGCTCTTTTTGCTGATAAATGCCAAGAGTTAGGAATAATTTTTATTGGTCCATCTACTCAAAGTATGAAAAAAATGTCCTTAAAAGTTGAATCTAGGCAACTTGCTAAACAAATAGGTTTGCCTTTAGTACCTGGAACAGAGATAATTAATTCAGTTGATGAGCTTCGAGCAGAGGCTGCAAAGATTGGTTTTCCAATAATGATTAAAGCGTCAGCAGGTGGGGGTGGTATAGGTATGGAGCTTATACATAATCCTGAAAGCTTAGAAAAAGCCTTTAAGCTTGCACAGAGTAGAGCCAAAGCATATTTTGGTAATCCTGCTATTTATTTAGAAAAATTTGTTGAAGAACCAAGGCATATTGAAGTACAAATTTTTGCGGATAAACAAAATAATTTTGTTCATTTAGGTGAGAGAGAATGCTCAATACAAAGAAGGCATCAAAAGGTAGTTGAAGAAAGCCCATCAGTTTTTTTAAATAATGAAACCAGAAAACAAATGACAGATGCTGCTATCAAAATAGCAAAAGCTGTAAATTATGAAAATGCTGGAACAGTAGAATTTATTGTTAATAGTAAAACAGGCGATTTTTATTTTTTAGAAATGAATACAAGATTACAAGTTGAGCATCCCATAACTGAAAAAGTTACAGGACTTGATTTGGTAAAGGAACAAATAAATATTGCTTATGGATTACCTTTTAGCTTAAGTCAAGAGCAAATAACATTTAATGGACATGCAATTGAATGTCGGATTTATGCAGAAGATCCTGTTACTTTTATGCCATCCCCAGGTAAAATAACTCATTTAGAGATGTCCGAAACCGAAAATTTTAGAGTTGATACAGCAATTTATCAAGATTATACAGTTACTCCTTTTTATGATCCATTATTAGCAAAAGTTATTAGTTATGGCGATACAAGAGAAGAAGCAATCAAAATAATGTTAGATTCACTTAATAAAACTAAAATAGAAGGTATAAAATCAAATATTGAACTTCATAAAAAAATTTTAGCAAGCTCATTATTTCATGATGGTAACACTACAACCGATTTTTTAAGTAAATTGTAAAAAAAGGCTTTTTTTAGTACTCCGATTGAGAATTAAAAAGAGAGTTCTTGAATATTTTGTCAGCTAATTTGATAGAATAATTATCAATATTTGCTTTCTCTGGATCTTTTTGTGAAATAGCTGGTTTAATATTAATACCTAATTTGTTTGCTAGAGATGAAACTTCCTTAATTATTTTTTGTGAAGTTGTATCTCTTATACCATGTTCTATGTCAACCATAGAATGAACTGCAATCGGACTTTTTGTCACAGCAAGAGCCGTTTGTACTCCAAAGAAATGATACCAAGGACCAAGCTTATCATTTGAATCAGATTGTCTTAGATTACCAAGCTTAGAAATTATTGTAATCTCATCTTTACTTAGACTTTTTACGCCCTCTTGTCTTCCTCTATAAGTTATATTTTTTAGAAAATTATGAGCTGTTAGAGAAGCTAATCCATAATCTCCATTAGTTGCATCTAATGATAATTTAATAACATCTGAGGGCGTAAGATTTTTTTTGTCCGACTTAAGCAAATTATCCCTAAATTTGTCAATATAGCTTTTACCGTCAGGTAATTTTGCACCAACTATTTGCTCATATTTATTACCGCCACCACTAATATTAGGTGGTGAATAAGCTTCCATAAGATTATAAAAATCTTTTATATTAAATTTATTATCAACACCTTTTGGTAAGACATGCTGATGAGCAAAACCATTATCTTTTAATTCGGGATAATTTGTTATAGTAGAAAAACAATCATCAACCGTTTTTTGATTAGCAAAAACATTACAGGTACCAAGACTTTTTCCTTCAAATATTAATTTATTATCTATTTCTAATTTATTATCAAAACCAAAGTTAACTATTTCTGTTTTAATTTTACTAATATTTAAACTAGCTATATTTAATTTTTCACCTATAGATAACTCTAAAGAATGAAGACTAAGAACACTCTCTTTAACTTTTACTGGATTAGGCATTGAAATATTATCTTTATTTAAAGATTTTATATTCGGTTGTTCTATACTTAATTTTATTTCCATAATATAATTGATTAAAAAATAAACTTGATAAATAAATATATATAAAAAAGCTTTTTACTTGCTTATTTAGCTTTAAAATTTAATAATAAAACATATAATTATTACAACTAATATGAATCTGATGAATGAAAAAATAGCAATTGTTTGTACTCTAATTGATGCTGAAAATGTCATTGACTCATTTATTAAATATCATACATATATTGGTTTTGATCACTTTTTTTTATTCTTTGACAGACCTAATGATCCATCTATTAGTAAAGCTTTAAAGTATCATAATGTAACTATTATTCAAAGAAATACAGATTTAGAAGAAAAATGGAAAGAAACAAATAACTATCACAAATTTAAATATTTCATCAATACAGAAGTTATGGCACGACAAGTTTTAAATGCCTCTGTTGCGACAAAAATGAGTTTAGAAAATAATATTGATTGGTTACTACATATTGATATTGATGAGTTATTTTATTCACCAAATATTTCATTAAAAAAACATCTACATCAATTAAAAGAAAAGAAGGTTAATTGTATTAGATATTTAAATTATGAAGCTATTCCACAAAAATTTGATATAAATGATTATTTTAGAGAAGTAACTACCTTCAAAAAACATCCCAATCTTGTAGAAAAATATAAATTAGTTCAAGACAAAAATTATATTATTTCTTATGTTAATGGTAAATCAGCAATTAGAATTGATCATAATGAGTATGGTAAAAATCTTGAACCAATAGGGGTTCACTCATTTCAAGAACATGAATATTATATAAATGACTTTCCAATTATCTTACATTATTATTCATGTGGATACGATAATCTAATAAAAAAGTATCAAACATTAGGTGATTTTTCTGATAAATGGTTTGATAAAAAAGAAATCATGACTCAAATACCTTTTCATATCAATGCTAGAGATATTATCAAAAAACTAGATAAAAGTGAGATTAAAAAGTTATACAAGTCTAATATTATGCTCTTTGAAAATGATGTAATTGAATATCTTATAAAAAGTGAATTATTCTGTCGAATTGAATCCCCAAAACAAATATTAGAATTATTAAAGCAATAATTAAAAATACATCTCAAATATTGCTATAATTATATTCTAAAAATGCGATATGTAAGTGTAGAATTAAAATGATTAGCTTAACTGGTTACGAAATACAAAATAAGGTTTATGAAAGTGATGACTCTCTTGTATATTCTGCTATAAGAAATTCTGACAATTTCCCTGTAACTGTCAAAATATTAAGCACCGATTATCCATCACCTGAAGAGAGTGCTCAACTTAAATATGAGTATGAAGTAACAAAAGATCTGGATATAGAGGGAATAGTTAAAACTTACGATATTCTAAGATATAACAATAGTTATGCCTTAATAAAACAAGATTTTGTTGGGCAAACTTTAAGCCAAATAATCAGCTATGGTTTACCTATAAAGTATTTTTTGGAGATTGCTATATCAATTACAAAAACAATTGACTCATTACATAAAAATGGCATTATTCACAAAGATATTCAACCTGAAAATATTGTTATTAATACAACCAATAAACAAATTAAAATAACTGATTTTCGTACATCATCTCTGTTAAGTAACGAGAGAGAAAATATTTTAAGCCAACCTTTTAATAATGGTAATCCTGATTATATGTCACCAGAACAAACAGGACGAATGAATAGAGTTCTTGATTATAGGACTGATTTGTATTCACTAGGCGTTACATTCTATGAAATGCTAACAGGTAAAAAGCCTTTTAATTCAGATGACCCTTTTGAAATAATTCATTCTCATATTGCTAAATCACCTATTTCACCTGTAAGAATAAAAAATTATATTCCAGAAGTAGTTTCGCAAATAGTGCTTAAGCTTTTATCAAAAAATGCAGAAGATAGATATCAAAGTGCTTATGGTCTTTACACAGATTTAGAAGAATGCCTAGAAAAACTTATTCAGGATTCTATTATTGTAAATTTTGCTTTGGGTAAAAAAGATGTTCCTAATCGTTTTGAAATAAAACAAAAGTTGTATGGTCGTGAAGTACAAATAAAAATATTAATGGATACATATCAAAAAGTTTGTCGCGGTTCATCTGAAATAATGATGATTTCAGGATATTCTGGTATCGGTAAAACTTCTATTGTTAAAGAAATACATAAAAAAATTCTTAAAAATAAAGGCTATTTTACTTCAGGAAAATTTGAAGAGTTTAACCGAGATATACCATACACCTCTATTGCTCAAGCGTTTAAAAAGATAATTAGACAAATACTTACTCAAAGTGATGATTCAATTAACTTATGGCGTTCAAAAGTAATTGATGTACTTGGAAAAAATGCTCCTCTTGTAACATCTGTAATTCCTGATATTGAGCTATTAATAGGTAAGCAATATGATATAGAAGATTTGACACCTATAGAATCTCAAAATAGATTTAATTACACTTTTAAAAAATTTGTTTCTTTATTTACTGAAAATGAAACTCCTGTAGTTTTATTTTTAGATGATTTACAATGGGCTGATCAAGCTTCACTAAAACTAATACATCTTTTGGTTAGTGAGCCTGCTATAAGTTATTTGTTTATTATAGGAGCTTATAGAGATAATCAAGTTAGTATTTCGCATCCTCTAAGTTTAGAACTTGATGCTATCGAAAAAGAAAATTTGATCGTTGAAAAAATACGAATTGAGCCTCTAAGCAAAGAGGCTTTACATCAATTAATTAGTGAAGCATTAAATGATCATACTGATCAAGTAAATGCTCTAACTAAGCTTATTTTTGAAAAAACAAATGGTAATCCATTCTTTGTTAATGAGCTTTTTAAAACTATTTATGATGAAGGTGCTTTAGCATTTGATCCTGCAAAAAGCTCATGGTTATTTGATATGGATCAAGTTCATAAATTAAATATTACTAATAATGTAATTGACCTTTTATCTGAAAAAATAGAAAAGCTATCGCCTAATAGCATTAAATTATTAAAAATAGCCTCTTGTATTGGTAATACATTTGATTTGAAACTTCTTTCTATGGTTTATGGCAAATCATATATTGATACATCTGAAGACTTGTGGCAAACTCTCAAAGAGGGATTAATCTTACCTGTTAATAATAACTATCGCTTTACAAAAGGTAGTAACGATGAGGACCTTAGTTTTAATAATTTTTCTCTGAGCTATATATTCTTACATGACAAAGTCCAACAAGCTTCTTATTACTTAGCTACAAAAAAAGAAAGAAAGCATATTCATCACGAAATAGGTAATTTTTTGGCTTTAAAAATAAATGAAAATATTTTTTCTGTGGCTAATCATTTAAATTTTGCTATAGATTTACTTGATCATAAGGAAAAAAGAATTTTAGCTGAAATTAATTTAAAAGCAGCAAAAAAATCTAAAACTTCAACAGCATATATTTCAGCAAAAAGTTATGCTGAAACAACTGTAAATCTTTTAGAAAGTAATAAATGGCAAACAGAATATAACTTGACTTATTCGACCTATTTACTTTTGTCTGAATGTGAATATCTGATAGGAAATTTTTCTAAAGCAGAAGAATATTTTGATGAAATACTTAAATATGCTAGAAGTGATAAAGATAGAGCTAATGTATTTGTTCTTAGAATAGTACTTTACACCAATCAAGGTCGATTAGATGATGCTATTAATTATTCTCTTAACTGTTTAAAAACTCTTGGTGTCAACATACCATTTAAACCAAGTAAAGCTAGAATGTTTATTGAAACATTTAAATCAAAGTTGTTATTAGCCAATAAAAAAATTGAAAATCTAATAGATTTACCCGAAGCAAGAAATGAACGTTTTAATATTGTTTCAAATCTGATTGTAGCTATGAATTCACCTTCATATTTTGTTAATCATGACTTATGGCGTTTATTAATCTTAATAAATATTCAAATGTATTTAAAATTTGCTAATAGTGATTCAGCATTAACATATATTAGTTATGGAATAATTGCTACCAATATGGGAGATCCAAAAATAGGTTACAAATTTGGTAAATTAGCACTCGATATTAATGAAAAATATCAAAATTTTCATACAAAAGCAAAAGTATATACAGTTATGGGCTTTGATATAGTCCCATGGAATAAGCATTTAAAAGAATCCCTACCATATCTTAATGATGGTTTTTATTCTGGTATAGAAACAGGTGATCTTGTTTCATCTGGTTTTTGTGCTATTTGTATTATCTACCTTAGAGTTATAAAAGGTGATAATCTTCAAGAAATTAGTGATGAAATAGATAAATATATTGATTTTGTTAAAAAAAATAATCAAAATGAAGTTATACCCACTTTTCAGATTACACAACAAATGATACTTAATTTACAAAATAAAACCCAAAATATTAATAGCTTTTCGGATAATTTGATAGATGAGAATATTTTATTAAAAAAAGTTTCACAGAGTTTGATGAAAATTCCTCTAAATTGGTTTTATTTATGTAAAATGAAAACTATGTATATACATGGTAATTTTGATGCTGCTCAACAATATGCAATTGAATTAGATAAAGTAATTAATTCTACAATTTCATTAATACTGCTACCTGAACACTATTTCTTTTATTCATTGATACTTAGTGCAATTTTTGACAAATCATCCGATGTTACTAAAGTAGCATATCTAAAAATAATTAAAAGTAATCTAAGTAAAATGTCTAGTTATGTTAAAAACTGTCCTGAAAACTTTCTGCATAAACAACAATTAATGCAAGCTGAATTTTATCGAATACAAGATAAAAGTGATAAAGCAGGTGAATATTATGAGAGAGCAATAGAATCAGCCAAAGAAAATGAATATATTCAAGATCAAGCAATAGCTAATGAACTTGCAGCCAGTTTTTATTATGCCAAAAACAAAAGAGTTGCGAGAATGTACATTACAGAGGCAATTCAAGGTTATCAATCATGGGGAGCAATCGCAAAATTCAAAGTATTAAGTGAAAAATACTTTAGTTCTCATAAAAATACTTTTGTAAAACCAAAAAAATTAAATACTGTTGATTTAAATATGGTTTTTTCTAATTCTGTCTATTTTGATTTTGTTAGCTTATTAAAATCTGTGCAAGCTATATCTGGAGAAATAGATCTGCCCAAATTATTACAAAAAATGATGAGTATAGTAATTGAAAATGCTGGGGCTGAAAGAGGAACTTTCATTTTAGAAAATGAAATATTAACTATCGAAGCAGAAGGAAAAATAAATAGCACGAATGTTGATTTATTAAATCATATTCCCGTTAATAATAGCAATGAATTACCTTTGACAGTCATAAATTATGTACAAAGAACTAAAGAAGTTGTTGCACTTAGTAACGCTTGCATTGAAGGTATCTTTGTAAACGATCCTTATATAATAAAAAATAATTTAAAGTCTATTCTTTGTATTCCAATTATTAATAAAGTTAGGTTAATTGGTATTCTTTATCTTGAAAATAATTTAATGACGGATTCATTCACCATTGATCGTGTTGAGATCTTAAAATTATTATCTTCGCAAATTGCTATTTCTATCGAAAATGCTTATCTATACTCTAACTTAAATCAGATGACTGAGAGCTTGCAAATATCCAATGTGCAATTAGAAAATCATAGTCAAACTTTAGAGCATAGAGTTGAAGAAAGAACTATTGAATTAATTAATAAAAATGATGAGTTACAAAATGCAATAGAAACTCTTAAAACAACACAAAACCAATTGATACAACAAGAAAAATTAGCAACTTTAGGTGCTTTGACTGCAAGTATAGCTCATGAAATAAAAAATCCACTTAATTTTGTGAATAGCTTTTCTCAATTATGTATGGAGTTTGTCAAAGAGCTTGAGGAACATATAACATTTTGTCAGATAAATGGATTTACACCTGATGTAACTAAAGAAATAAATTTATTAATGGAGTATATGAATAAAAATAGCTTTAAAATAAATGAGCATGGTAAAAGAGCAAGTAATATCATCAATACAATGTTAATGCAGTCCAAAAGTAAAGTTATAGATAAAGAAAGTACTGATATTAATAGTTTAATAGATCATTGTATTGAACTTGCTTATCATGGTATGAAAGGTATTAATCACTATCGTAATGTTAAAATAGAAACTAACTATGATCCAGATATAAATAAAGTAGAGATAATACCTCAAGATATAAGCCGAGTTTTAATTAATTTAATTAGTAACTCTTGTTATTCCTTAAAATGTAAAAGCTTTTATGAAAAAGACAGTTTTTGTCCTACAATTTATATAACAACCAAAAAGCTAGAAAATAGTATTAATATCATTGTTAAAGATAATGGTGAAGGTATACCAAAAAATATTATAAATAGCATTTTCACTCCATTTTTTACTACTAAGCCTTCAAACGAGGGAGTTGGATTAGGTCTTTCTGTTAGCTACGATACTGTTTTTAATGTTCACAAAGGATATATAAATGTAGTGTCTGAAGAGAATCAATATACTGAGTTTACAATTAATTTACCTCTCTGTTAAATTTTT
>JACMQJ010000451.1 GCA_014377055.1 Candidatus Sericytochromatia bacterium | reverse complement strand
ATTAAATGAAGTAAAAATAAATGAAAGAATTAGCTCAAGGTTCCAATATCCCTATCCTCGATTCCCTTCGTGCTTTTGCAGCATTATCCGTTTGCTTATTTCATTTTGTTTGCACAACAACAGGGTATATTACAACTGAGTGGGTTTTAGCGGTTTTCTCTGTAGGCAAATATGGCGTGCAACTTTTCTTTGTTATTTCAGGATTCGTAATTCCTTGGGCTATGTTTAATGCTGGATTCACATTTCCATATTTTTTTAAATTCTTATTAAAACGCCTTGCTCGCCTAGAGCCACCTTATGTGTTTTCAATAGTAATTGCGTTAACAATTTTATTTTTAAGAGAAAAACTATTAGGCTCTCATAATGATCACCTGGAGGTCAGCTTCAAACAAGTTATTTTACATTTTGGTTACTTAATTCCCTTTTTTGAAGGCTATAAATGGTTGAATCAAGTATATTGGACCTTAGCTATAGAATTTCAATATTATTTTTTTATTGCCTTATTGTTTATTCCCCTTATAAGAGCACGTATGCTTTATAGAATCATAATTTATATTACTATTATAGCTTTAAGCTTTATTGGAAGTGATAAATTTCTTCCCTATTGGCTACCAATATTTCTATTAGGAGTTATTTTGTTTTTGTACAAATCAAAATTGATTATCAACAAGGAATATTATACCGTTACAGCTCTTATACTTATTTTTTGCATATATAAATATTCTGTTACATCCGTTTTATATACAATGATTCCTATCGTCTCTATTTTGTTTTTCTCTGATTTAAAAATAAAGGGATTAAATTTTTTCGGAAAAATGTCGTACTCTATTTATTTAATTCATCCTCTAATTGGTGCCAGTTTTATTAATATTTTATCTCATTCTGTAAATAGTTTTATTGGAAAAATTTTCGTGATTTGTAGTGGTATTGTAATTACTCTTATATCGTCATATATAATGTATCTCATTGTAGAAAAACCGTCTAAAAAGCTATCTTCATCTATAAATTATAAAAAAATAAATAAAGAAATTAGATGAAAAATAATAATATCTAACATTGATTAGGCGATTATTCAATTATAAACAAAACCACAAAAATTACAAAAAATACAGCTCTACTTGTAAACTCTTAGAGAAATTATAATAGCTAAAAAACATGAAAATATTTAAATCAAAAAACGCACTATTATGTGCGTTTTTATTTTGTATCACATAATAAACGTAACCATTTATAATCCAACAAACGGCTTTCGATCAATAAATCCACCTCCAATTAAATCGTCTCCTTCGTATATAACAGCGCTTTGCCCTGGTGCAATAGCGGTAGCCGATTCATGAAATACAATATTTAATTTATTATCTATAGTATTGATGGTGCTCAATCTTCCTGCATCTTTATAACGAATCTTTGTGAGTGCCACATAATCCTGAGGAAGAGCTGCGTATTTAATTAAATTAAAATCACGCACATTAATTTCCATTTCTTTTAAATCATCTAAATCTCCTAATACAACCGTATTCGTTTCCGGAATAATTTCTTTTACAAAAACAGGATCTCCCATAGCCAAGTCTAGTCCCTTACGTTGCCCAATCGTATAAAATGGATACCCACGATGAGTGCCTACTTTTTTTCCCTTATAAAAATAATCTCCACCCTCTACACTCGCTTCTAAATTGGGTAAGCGGTGTTTTAAAAAAGCACGGTAATCATTATCAGGTACAAAACAAATATCATAACTCTCGCTTTTGTTTGCCAAATCAATAAATCCGGCATCT
>JACMQJ010000071.1 GCA_014377055.1 Candidatus Sericytochromatia bacterium | reverse complement strand
TAATTAAGTGCTTAAACCTTGTAACCGCAACTATTTATGATAATGTAAAAAATTATTAGAATCAAAAATCTCCATAAAAATAGGCAATAATTTCAGGCTTAAATTTAACTTTAATTTTAAAATACCCTTACAGTAAGGATTCTGGAACTTAAATAAAAAATTTAAAAATGATGTGCGGAATGTAGATTATGTTATATCTGTACAACTTTTCGGGTATATTTCACATTGAAATTAAAATAGTGTTTTGACTTGATTTAAAAGTTAAAATATCTTACAAATAGATAACTATTCATTTCTAATTGCACTTGTTGGTTGCAGATATTTTATTTTAATAGCTGGATAGATACCTGCAACTAACGAAGCAACCAACGATATTATTAGAGCTTGAAAAAAATAATCTGGTTTTAGAATTAATTCCAATGTCCAACCAAATGAGCGTAAGTTAATAATATGAATCAAAACTAATGCCAAAATTATACCTACAGGTAGAGCTAGAATGCCAGCTGAAAAACCCATTAAACCTGTTTCTAGCATGATTAAACTTTGTACCTGTCTAACTGTCATGCCTGTGGCTCTCATAATACCAAACTCCTTGGTACGCTCTAACTGTAAAGACATAAGAGTACTAAAGACACCAATAAAAGCAACGAGACCAGCAAGCAATCTAAGAGCGTCTGTTATAGCAAAGGTACGATCAAAAACATCCATTGCAGAATCACGTAAACTTTTATTTGATTGGATGGTTAAGTTTTTGGAATTAGTAATATTTTCACGTATGTTTTTAATTATTTGATTAAGATCACTATCCTTACTGATGAATGCTCCTATTGATGTTACCTGATTATCGTCCCAAAGATTTTGATATATATTTGAGCTCATAAAAATAGTACCTCTGTCAGAAGAATAATCATAGTATATTGCTGATACTTTAAATTCTTTTTGACCTTTTGAAGTTTCTAGTTTAATAAAACTATTATTATCGCTCTTAATATGATTATGATAAGCAAATGATTCAGAAACCATCACGCTACCTTTTTTTATTTCATTCCAAATATCGTTAGGGGACTTATTATTAGTCCAAAGAAATTTTCTATTATGAGCTATATCTTCAGAAACTGAGCTAAGAAGTACAAAGCCATAATTTTTTGTTTGTATTTTGATACTTCTAGCTGTAGCTATTCGATCAATACCTTTTATTTTTTTTATTTTGTTGATAACAGTTTCAGCAAAACCACTATCAAAATTTGCTCCTGCAGTTGGGCTACTAATAAATATATCTGCTGTAAGCGTTGTATCAAGCCAGCTAACAACTGTTTGTCGAAAACTACCTATCATAATACTAACGCCTACAATTACTGATACAGCAACCATTAAAGCTGCTATAGCCACAGTTGTTCTACTCAGTGAACGGACAATGCTTCGAGGAGCCATTTTACCAATTACACCCAATAGTCCTTTGGTGACAGGGGCAAGTATTTTCATAATAAAAACTGTACCGATTGGAACAATTAAAGCAGTACCAATAACTATAATAAATAAACCTGCAAAGCTTATATCAATTCTCTTACTCGGAATCAAAAATAACAACATTCCTAATAAGCCTAAAACTAATCCAGAGAGGGTAATCCAAGGTAATAACTTTTGAACACTATTTTCCAAAACAGATCTTTTCATTGTGCCAACAGGAGCAACTCTAGTTGCTTCAAATGCTGGTATTGCAGAGGCAAATATTGAAGCAAAAATACCAATAGTTGCCCCTTTAAGCATTGTAAAAGGGGCAATTTCAACATTAGTTGTATTTAGGGTAAAATATAAATCATTAATAGTTCTAGTAACTAGATATAATGAGCCTTGTCCTAAAATAACCCCTAAGCCTAAACCGAGAATAGTCCCAATAAGTCCCAAAATAGCTGTTTCACTAACAATCATAGTAAATATCTGCTCTCTAGTAACTCCTAAAGCTCTTAAGATACCAATTATATTACGTCTTTGAATTACCGAAAAAGTAACTGTATTATAGATAAGAAACATACCAACAACCAGAGCTAGTAAGCTTAGAGCGGATAAGTTTAATTCAAAAGCACTACTCATTTGCTCTAAAGCTGAATTACGTGTTTCTGGAGTTTCAATACTTAAGCCTTTTGGTAATACTGACCTTATTTTATTTAATTCTTTTCTACCTTGTTCAGTCTTATCATTAACAATCAGATCAATATAATTTAATTTGCCTACCTTGTTTAAAACTTCTTGAGCTGTAGATATATCAGTAATGATCATTGATGAGATTGCCTCTCTACTAAGATTATCATTGACTTGTAATAAACCTGATATTTTTAGTTTTTGTGGTCTTGAATTATATTCAATATCAATGCTATCACCAACTTTTATATGATTCTCTTCAGCAAAACTTTTTTCAAGAAGTGCGGTATTTGGCTCAGTTAAAAAAGATGTCAGTGAGCTAACAGGAACATTACTATTATCTGTAGTAAGATAATTACGAAATGGAGCTTCAGCAAAAGGGTCGACACCAAAAACTCTCATTGGCTTATTATTAAAACTTTTTGCAATTACATAATCTTGTACTACAGGAGCAGAGTTACGAATACCCAAATCTACTCTGATTTTTTTATAAATACTCTCATCAAAGCTAAGTCTAGGGCTTATTATCTGATGAGTAGCTTTACCAGTTAAACTTTCACTAGATAAATGAAAAGCCTTAGAAGCACTAATATTAGCTAAATCAATAGCAATAATAACAGCTACACCAAGAGCTACACCAAGTATCAACAAAATACTTTGTAATAAATGTTTTTTTGTATATTTTAAACCGAATCGAAGTAAGACAAACATTAATTTAGACCTGATTACTCTTGATTAGTTTACCTTGTTCAAGTCTAAAAACTTCATCTGCAAAAGGTATAATGTCATTACTATGAGTAGCCATGATCATTGTTTTTCCAAATTCTCTTGTTAGATTTAATAAAAGGTCTAATACTATTTTACCTGTTTGTGTATCAAGGTTACCAGTTGGCTCATCAGCTAATATTAAAGAAGGATTATGTGCTAAGGCTCTAGCTATAGCAACTCTTTGCTGTTCACCACCAGATAATTTATCTGGATAGGCATTTAAACGATTGGACATACCAACTTTTTCAAGTAAGTCCTTAGAATTTTTTAAATATAAAGATGATTCAATACCCATCAACTCTTGTGGTAAGGTTACATTTTCAAGTATTGTGAGAGTTGGTATCAAGTTAAAAAACTGAAAAATTATACCGATATTATCTCTTCTAAATAAAGTTCTTTCTTTTTCAGAAAGTTTAGTAATAGTCTTGTCATCAATATGTACATCACCACTATCAGGAATATCAATACCACTAATCAAATTAAGTATAGTACTTTTACCTGATCCACTTTTACCAAGCATCACAGTAAATTTTGATTTTACAAAATCTATTGATACAGAGTCTAATATTTGATGCTTTGTTTCACCTTCTATATAAAACTTGCTTAAATTTTCAAGCCTGACAGGTAATGATTTATTATTTGTGTTCAATTTTTTCTTCTGTTGAATCGCTAGTTAAATCTCTTGAAGCTTTTTTGAATTCATTCATGGCTTTACCAACTGATTTACCTATTTCTGGTAATTTGCCAGGGCCAAAAATAACGAGTGCGATTATAAGTATTAGTACTAACTCAGGGGCACCTATACCAAACATAAAATCTCCTAAAAAAACTATTCAATATACTGAATATTCTAACACTATTTTTTAGTCAGTTTTATTAATGTTATCTAAAGTTAAACTACATGAGTTTTTAATAGAGATGTATTTGTTATGTTATTATTCAAATAAAAAATTTATAGAAATAATCAAATAATGATAAAAATAGAAATAGCACAAAAAAATGATATTAATAAAATATCAGTATTAGCCAAAAAAACATTTTTTGAAACTTTTTCTGAAACTAATTCACAAGAAGATCTAAGTTTTTATTTAGAAAATAATTTTAGCCTTGAAAAAATAACAGAAGAGATGAATCATCCAAACTCTATCTTTTTTATTAGTTATTTTGATAATATTCCTTGTGGATATTTAAAAATTAATTTTGATAAAACGCCCAAAGAGCTACAAGGACATAAAACTATTGAGTTACAACGAATATACATTCTAAAAGAATTTATTGGTAAAAAAATTGGTAAATTATTGATGGAAAAAACAATAAGTATTGCCAAAGAAAAAAATGT
>JACMQJ010000450.1 GCA_014377055.1 Candidatus Sericytochromatia bacterium | reverse complement strand
TAATTTAACTCTAAGGACATACTTTTTTGAGTTTCACCAAAATATAAAGCAAAAGGTAATGTGCACATACCAGATAACATCAAACCTTTAGCAAATAAACTTAATAATTTCATAGTCTCTATATCTTATATAAAATAGTATATATGTATTTTAACTTTATAATCTTAAAAAATACTCAAGACTATTAAAATCTTAAAAAGATATTTAGATGAAAATGTTGCTGATTAGTTTCTTTATTTGAGTAATATCGTAGCCAAATCTTTTTTATCTATTATGTAGAACAAAATAAAGATAAGCTAGATTCACCATATTTATAAACTTTACCACTCATGAGAGAAATTTCAGGAAGCGATATTTTTGACTTATGCTCAACAATTAAGATACCTTTTGGATTTAAGACGGATAGCTTTTTACTAATTATAGAAAAAGATTTTTGATACAAATCACTGTTATAAGGTGGATCAATAAAGATAAAATCAAAGCTTTTTTCACATTTATCCAAAAATTTGATAGAATCACCTTTGACCAAATTAACTTTTTCAGAAATGTTTAATTGATCAATATTTTTTTTAATTAAATTAAAAGCCAAAAAATCTAACTCTGTAAAAGTTACATTTAAGGCATGGCGGCTAATTGCTTCAATACCAACAATTCCTGAGCCTCCAAAAAGATCAAGAAATGAGCTATCAATTATTTTTTCGCCAATTATACTAAATATTGCTTCTCTGATTTTTGATCCTGTGGGTCTTGTTGTTAATCCTGAGTTAGTATTAATTAATCTCCCTTTTAACTCTCCACCAGTTATTTTTATCATACTATCTTGATCATAAATAATTAGTGATAACCATTTTGAATTAAATCGTCAAGTGATATAAAATCTGTAGATTTAATCTCTCTAATTTTACCGCAATCATATAATCCTAAAGCTTTAAATTCTGGTTTTTGTGCTATTTTTTCAATAAAAGAAGGCATTACCTCTAATAATGGTGCATTGTCATCAAACTCCATTACATGGTCACCAAGTTTAATAATTAGATCATCATCAGGTGGATCAACTGCAACACCAATTACTTCATCTCTAATTGTTCTTAGGAGTCTGTATCTATATTTTTTGGTATATCTTGATTTTACATTATCGACTTCTTGCTCTTCATCATCATCTTCGAACGGATCATAAGGACTCATTTTAAGTTACCTCTTACTGGAACAAGGGGGGTTAAACCCTTTGTTTAATTTAAAAAATTATATCATATTTTTATTATAATGCCCCTTTAAAGTAGACGAGCAATTTCAGATTTATTTTCTTGAGAGAATAGGTTAAAAACGTTAATATAAATTTAAAGAGAGATCATAAAAAGGGATAAGAAGTAAGAATGTATATGATGCTAATTTCAAATCAAAATTGGTATTATTATCAATCAGAGAAGAACAGACAATATTGGAAATAGCTTTGGAATATGGGATAGATCCCAAAATTGTGAGAGATTGGAAGAAACGCTTATGTCGCTTGAAAGGTAACAAATTTAAAATTGTCTGTCTTGACAAATTGGTTCATCATAGTTTTTGATATTTTTAGCTACCTTTTAATTTATTACGTGAAGCATATCTCTCAACAAGAGTCTGCTTTAATTTATCTTTTATCAAATTATCTCTGACGCTACCAATCATATCATTAAGATATTGATAGTCATTATGATTAAGCTCTTTTGAGTTATCAATAAATTTGGTTAATAAAGCTGAGGTTATTTTTTCACGATCTGAATTATTTAGATAAGTTAAATTTGCTTTAATTGCATTTATTTTATCAATAGATTCCACTTTTTCATCTCTTAAATAAAGAGCATAAAGTAAATACTCTTTTTTAGCGACACTTTTTACCTTATTTATATCTTTTTTTAAATCACTTATTTCAAATTGATTCATAGCTACATTACTATTTATCTTAGTCTCAATATTTTTTGCGAACATATCACCTGAGTTTTGTTTATAGAAACGATAGTTTTTTAAATCTGAATACAATACCAAAAGATCAATAGGGTTAAAGTCGTGTCTTTCTCTAACATAATCACCACCAAACATTAATGTATGTTCAAGGGCAACAAGTCCATGACCTTTCAGATATTGGCTAAGTGGACCATTAAGATAAGTGATTCCTTTATCTTTTAGAATTGGATCTATTTCTTTCTCTGGTGAAAAATCGTCAACAATATTACAAAAATCATATTTTTCAGCTAAATAATTAACTAACTTAAGTACTGTAGGATAAGTTACACCTTCTCTATCTAAAGCCTCATAGTCATCGTTAAAATTTTCTCTTATTCCTTTTTTGCCTGATTTACTAGTATCATTTCTTCTACCATTATTATCTGCTAAGAATCTCCAACCAACAATTTCAATATTGATTGCCTTGTTATACTTTCTATCCTGTTCAGCCATAGTTTTTTTAAATTTGTCAGGTATATGAAACCAAGTTGTAGCAACTTCACTTCTCGAAAACTTTACCGAATAAGATCTAGCTGCTCTTTCTGGATAGTCTGGATGTAGCAAAGGCTCAGTAACAACATAATCAACACCTATAATTCCTTCTTTCATACCTTTTCTTTCTTGAAAAAGTGTTTTGATAACACCCATAGCATTATCAGCATCAGTCCAGTGCATTATAACTGGAGGTTTACGAGGGGTTGATTCATTAGCTGAATATTTTAGATGGCTAATTGAGCTATTAAGATGAACTAGAGATTTATTTTTGTCAGTAGGATCTTTTTTCTCGAGATAATTATAGTAATAAATACGCATAAACTCATCAAAATTTATGATATTTGCTTCTGTTTCCTCTTGAGAAATTTCTATACTTCTTATAGACCTAAAACTAGTAAGTTTGTAACTCTCTGAGAAGGCTGGACTTATATAATTAGTGGATAATAATAAAAACAAACTGGTTGTAATTAAAGATAATTTCTTTTTTATTTTCACAACTTTAACCTATTATCAAAAACTTAAATAGACACAATACTAGTTAAAAAATATTTTATCTTTTGCTACGTTAAGATTAGTTTAATAATGTTAGCTTAATGTATTATAACTAAAATCAATTATATACAAAATTATCTCAATACGTAGGTATTATAAAAAAATCTTTTTATTTTATTTTAATGTTTAATTTATCTATGATAAAATTTATTCAACCATTATATCTGTTCGAGTTCTAAAATATAAATGAAATTTAAAAACTTTTTGCTTTTTGCTCTATCTGGTTTAATCACAATTTCTTCTAATAGCTGTAAAACAAGAGATCCTAATCAGGGAAAAGTTTTTAGAAGTGCTATTGAGAGTGATGTTCCGTCACTTGATTCAATCAATGTTGGTGATACTACCTCTCATGATGTCGCCTATAATATTTATAACGGATTGGTAACATATAGACCACAAATTACTGCTAGTAATCAAAAACTAATTGATATAGTGCCAGATCTTGCAGAGAGTTGGATCGAATCAAAAGATGGTAAAACCTATACCTTTAAACTTAGAAAAGGTGTCAAGTTTCATAATGGTAGAGAATTTAATGCTGATGATGTTAAATATACTATAGAAAGACTTGCTAATCCAAAAAATGGCTCAAAAGGATTATGGACTCTTGGGGCATTACCTTTTGTGGGAATAAAAAAATATCAAGATGCTTGTAAAGCAGGTCAACCAAATCAAGGTATCGAAGGAATTAAAGTTATTGATAGATATACTGTTGAACTAAAATTAGAGCAACTAATACCATTTGCTTTGCATGTCTTAGCTATGACTTATTATTATGTTGTGCCTAAAGAAGAAGTCGAAAAATGGGGCAAAGATTTTAATGTTCATCCTGTAGGAACAGGGCCATTTATGTTTAAAGAATGGAAAAGAGGTAAAACAGTAGTTTTGGTAAAAAATCCTAACTATTTTGAAAAAGGTTTACCTTATCTTGATACGTTAGTTTATGACATTATTCCAAGTGATTTGGTTCGTCTTGGGCGTTTTGAAAATGGACAATTAGAATATGTAGACAATAACAGTTTGCCAGCAGCTAGATTTGAATCAATTATTAATGATGAAAAATGGAATAAAATAGGGGCTGATAAAATTAGATCTATTCCTGAAATTGAAGATCTATCAAAGACTTTGATTATGAAAAAGCCTATTTTATCGACAGAATATCTAGGAATGAATGTTGATTCAGAATATTTCAAGGACAAAAGAGTTCGTAAGGCTTTTAATTATGCAGTAGATAAACAAAAAATTGTTGATCGTGTCTATAATGGTAAAAGAAGTATTGCCAGAGGTGTATTACCTCCAGGTTTTCCAGGATTTAATGAAAAAAATGGTGTTCCTTATCCTTATGATCCAGATAAAGCAAGAGAATTATTAGCACAAGCAGGATGGACAGACTCCAAAGGAGATGGCTTTTTATACAATAAAGAAGGTAAAAAATTTACTATGACTTTATGGTATAACCAAAAAGAAATATTAGCTTCTCTTTGTTCATCAGTTCAAGCTGATCTTAAAGATATTGGTATAGACATAGAGGTGAGATCGTTACAGTGGGCATCATATCTCGACAAAATAAGAAAAAAAGAAGCTGATTTTTTTAGATTTGGTTGGTCGGCAGATTATCCAGATCCTGATAATTTTATTTGGACTTTGTTTAGTACAAAAAATATTGGTCAAGACAATTCAACTGGTTACTCTAATCCAGTTGTTGACAAATTACTTGATGATGCTCGCAAAACTACAGAATGGTCAAAAAGAGAAAAATTATACAATCAAGCTGAGAATATAATTATTGATGATGCGGCTTGGATATTTTTGGAAAATGAAGTCCAATATAAAATAGTTCAGCCTTATGTTAAGGGCCAACAAATTCATCCCTTA
>JACMQJ010000449.1 GCA_014377055.1 Candidatus Sericytochromatia bacterium | reverse complement strand
TTAGCATAATAACCACTTGACCATAAACTTTTTCTTCATAAAAATTTCTTAATCTCTGGATGTAATTTAAACAATTTTCTTGCGATTAAGCTTTTAAGCATTGTTACTATTCTTGTAACTGATAAATCTGGATTGGTTTGCAAAGTACCTATGTCTTTGAACAAGAGGTTGCAACTCTTTGTTTAGTAAAAAAACTGCAAACCAATTTTACTTGAGTATAAGTTTGATAGTGTTGGCAATTAGCCCTATATATTTTCTTTAGCAGGTATTAAATAAAATTTTTCTTTGCCTGTTAGTTTATCACTTAATAAAATATAATCTTGGCTTCTTTCTTTTACTGTCACCTGCTTTTTTATAGGTGATCCGTTTTGGTCAAAGTAAACATAATTTTTTTTGTCCTCTTCTACTAATGCCTCCACTGGTAAATAATAAGCTTTTTTAAAACTATTACTAATGACCTTTAAATTAACATTCATATTTGTTTTCAGTTGATGTAATTTATTATCAATAGAAATATCAACGTCAAAATATTTTAATCCTTCTGGATTTCTTTCATCAAGGAATTTTGCAAGTTTACTTATTTTGATAATTTTACCTATAAACACTTGATTTGCAAGGCTAGGTATTTTTATTTCAACCAATTGACCTACCTTAGCATTAATTATTTCTTGTTCATTTATTTTACTTTCAATTTTTAATTTTTCAGTGTTAGAGATATTCATAAATGAAAAGCCATTCCAAACTTCCATTCCTACAAAAGCTTTTTTCCAACCCCATATTTTTGGATAGATAACAACACCATCAATCGGGGAGTACATTTCAGCTGTTTTTATAGCATGTTCAAAATGCTTTGCTCTTGATAAATAATGTTTTAGTTTATGACTGATATTTCTAGCCTTTATTTTTAATGCTGATTTATGAGCTTTATTTTCTATACGATTAATTTTTACATCAAGTTTGGCTTGTTCTTCAATCAATCTTGATTTATCAATATCAGGCTTTTGATATTTATCCCCCAATTGTATTTTATTTATTTCGGCAATACCTAGATCATGTTGATAGGTTTTATATTCCATCTCTGATAAATTGGAGTCTTGTTGTGACATATACCCTTTTTTATACAATTCACGCTTTTTATCAATATAAGTTGAAGTTAATTTTAATTTAGAAACATCTATATCAACATTTGTTTTAATGGTAATATTTTCTTTAGGTCCTTTTTTTAATAATTTATAATCAATGGATTTATTCTTTAGATCTATCTTTTTTAAATCTAATTCATTATCAAGTTTTGATATTTCTACAGGTAAATTAGCTTTTTGACGAGCTTCCTCAATTTGAGTATTAGACAATCTGTCGTAGATACCATTATAATTATCAGTCAAATCTTGGACATTAACTTTGGCGATAAAATCACCTTTTTTAACTTTAGTTCCTTCTGGTACTATTTTTTCAAGTGTTCCCCAAACATCATCAGGAATAGAAATTGTCTGTTCATCCATTGGCTTTATAACACCTTTAGCTTCGATGGTTTGTTTAAATTCACCAGATATAAGCGATAAACTAGTAAATTTATTTTCTTTTATTTCTTTTGTACATCCAGATGTAGATAATAAAACAACAAATAAAAATATATTTAAGTACTTATTACATTTACTATTCTCATTTTTGATAAAGCTATCAAACATTTTTTGACCTTTTTAATGATATTAATTACAATTAGTATTACAATTTACTGTTTCTACTTCAAGGGTAGAATGATTTATATCGAAATCATGTCTTAGAGCTTCTTTTATTTTATGAACCATTAATTGTGTAGATGATGCTAAGTCATCTTTAACTATAATATGTGCTGTTAAAATTATCTGCTTTTCATTTAATGACCAAACATGTAAATCATGAATATCATTGATATTATCAAATGACTTTATTTTTTGACAAATTTTTTCCAAATCCAAATCTTTTGGTGTTCCTTCCATTAGTGTATGAAAAGTTTCTCTAAGTAAATTTAATGAAGAAAAAAGTATTAAGAAAGCAATTAAAATACTAATTAATGGATCTGCATATAACCAGCCTGTAAACTTAATAATTACACCTGCTGCTATTGCACCAACAGATCCTAATAAATCACCTATGACATGAATAAATGCCCCTCTAATATTAGTATTATTTTTTGAACCTTTGAATAAAACAAAAGCAACCAAAATATTAACTAATAAGCCAATACTTGCAACCAAAATAAGTTGTGTATTATTGATAGCTACAGGATTAAATAATCTTTCAATGCCTTCTTTAAAGATTAGAGCAGAAATAATAATTAAGGTAATACCATTAATAAAAGCCGCAATAGTTTCTATTCTCTTGTAACCAAAGGTTTTAGAAAGATTAGATTTTTTTGTTCCATAATTTACTGCCCATAAAGATATAGCCAATGATCCTGCGTCAGCAAACATGTGACCTGCATCCGAAATTAAGGCTAAACTTTGGCTAATAAATCCTCCAAAAACTTCAACCACCATAAAAATTGAGGTGATAATAAGAGCAAAGATCAATATACTTTTGTTTGTATCATCATGTGAATGAGAGTGACCTTCATGAGAATGATGGTCATGATGATTGTGAGAACCAGACATACTACCTCTTTAAAATTAAATTATTATTCAAAAAAACTTCAAATAACATAATAAATCCAATAATCTATATTATAGCTACTTACTATTACAAAAAATATTTGAATTATTAGTTTTTGGAGCAAAAAATATTTTAATACAGATTTCTTATTATATTCTCTTATTTTTAGAGCAAATAATTGGAGTATAATTTATCATGAAAAATATTGTAATTCACACTTTTAAATAAATTAAAAATTATGTCCATATATAAAATAGGTATTATCAAAGAGGGAAAAGCTCCACTCGACAAAAGAGTTGCTTTGACACCTGAGCATTGTAAATATATATTAGAAAACTACCCAAATATAAAGATAAAAGTTCAACCTAGTGGACATAGAGCCTTTGCTGAAGACCTTTATTCAGAAGTTGGTGCAGAAATAAATGAAGATCTAAGTGATTGTGATATTTTACTTGGTATCAAAGAAATACCTATAGATCATTTAATTGCTGAAAAAAATTATATGTTTTTTTCTCATACAATTAAATTACAACCATATAATAAAAAACTATTAAAAACTATTATAGATAAAAAAATCAAATTAATTGATTATGAAGTAATTACAGATAAAGAAAGTAAAAGATTGATTGGTTTTGGTAGATATGCTGGTATAGTCGGTTGTTATAATGCTTTTTTAACTGTAGGCAAAAAATTAAATTTATATGACATCGAACCAGCTTATAAACTTGATAGTAAAGCTCTTGTAGAAACTGAATTAGACAAACTAAAACTACCAAATAATTTTAAGGTTTTAATTACTGGTGATGGTAGAGTTGCTTTTGGTGCATTAGAAATAATTGATAAAATAGGTATAAGACACGTTACACCAGAAGAGTTTTTGAATAATGATT
>JACMQJ010000448.1 GCA_014377055.1 Candidatus Sericytochromatia bacterium | reverse complement strand
TCAAAAGCTTTATAGCCACATAGATTAAAAAACGAGTCATTAGCCATGATAATGTCACGATCATTATTAACCACTATAATACCATCAAGAGTACTATTCAATATAGCTTCAATTGAATTAGTAAGAGGCTTTTGGTTTTCTACAGAACCTTTTAAATTTAAATTTATTTTATGAAAATAACTAACTAATTCGCCTGTACCTGCTATATATTTTCTATTTGGTATTTGCTCGTCTAATACTTCTAATTCTTTATTGTTTGATTTTATGATGCTGTTTGCAAGATCTTTAATTTCAGAAATAGTATTTTTCTGTATAAAATAATTTATACACATAATAATAAAAACAGCTGAGATTATTCTTATATAAATATTAGTAATTAATAAATTAATAGCTATAAAAATAATGAAATTGATAATAGTCAGGAGTAAAAATTGAGAAAGTTTCATTATTTTTATTATTTATACTTGCGACATAATACAACAAATATAATTTTAATTGATAAAAACTGCTACTTGTCAGTATTTGTAGATAATTAAATTAAATTTATCATTATTTTACATTTAATATTCTTAACAATTAAGTCAGAATATTGATTTGAACACTAATAATGGTTTAATATTACATTAGTTCTAAATATAATATATCGTCAATCTGGAAATACATATTATGAATTTGTTTGCAGGCTCTTTATTATTAGTAATAATGATAATAGTAGAGTTAATCATAATGAAAGTGATTAAAAAAGAAGAAATACCATGGCGTGAAGTAATTTTTAATATTAACTCTGGTCATGTTTTAATGTGGTTTTTTAGAAGTGCAGAAGTATTAGTATTTGTTGTTATATTAAAGAATTTTAGCTTAAATTTACTTAGTAACTGGAGTTTTATTGGTCAATGGTTATTTACTTTTTTTGCCTGGGATTGTTGTTTTTATTGGTTACATCGTATGCACCACAAAATTCCTCTATTTTGGAAAGTCCATAATATTCATCATCAAGGAGAGCATTTTAGTCTTTCATTAGGTCTTAGGAACTCATGGTATTCTTCTCTATCATCAATACCTTTTTTTGTCATATTAGCTGTAATAGGCGTACCACTACCAGTATTTTTAAGCTTATCCTCTGTACACTATTTTTTTCAATTTTATAATCATAATGGAGTGGTAAAGTCATCAGGTATTTTGGATAAAATAATGATAACACCTGCACATCATCGAGTTCATCATGGTACTAATCCTGAATACAGAGATAGAAATTTTGGTGGCACGCTTATTATTTGGGATAAATTATTTGGTACTTTTCAAAAAAAGATAGATGGTATTGATATAAATTATGGTCTAATCAATCCTATTAGAACCGATAACCCATTCTGGGGTAATAATTTACCTTTTTTTAAAGCTTTAAAAATTAATGTTCCTGATTTTAAAAATGATAATAATAAAATATATATTCCCGATCTAATCGTTGGTTCAGGTGGATTTATCTTACTTGGGTTATGGCTCTATTATATTGATCATGAGTATGATAATCTTGGTATTCAGCAATTTTATTATTTTATGTTGGTGTTTTTATCAACAATAGCTTTAGGAGGTATGTCCGATAAAAAAGCATGGGGAATCATTAGCTGGTCATTACTTACTTCAATTCTTCCTTTATCATTTATTTTATATTTTAATATATCTGATAATATAATTTTGTCACTTTTTGCCTTATTTTTTATACATGGAGTGTATAGCTTAAAATATCTTTTTTCCAATACCAAAGAAAAAATAAAGTTAGAAGAAGCTTTATAGTTAAATATTTTAGATATTCTTAAAATGAACTTAATTAATCCTAGTTATATTAATGATCGTGAGCTAATATATAATGTAGTAATAATTGTCTTAAATAAAGGTAAGATATGAAGTTAATAAAAATTGCAGGAGCTTCACTGAATCAGACACCATTTGACTGGCAGAATAATGTAGATAATATTATTAATGCTATTAATCAGGCAAAAAAAGAAAATATAACCTTGCTTTGTTTTCCTGAATTATGTCTTACTGGTTATGGCTGTGAGGATATGTTCCATTCTAATGGATTTTTAGAAACATCCATAAAAATGTTAATGAAAATTGTACCAGAAACTAAAGGTATGATTATCTCTGTAGGTTTACCGATTTTCTATAAAAAGAGTGTTTTTAATACAGCTTGTCTAATAGTTGATGGACAAATATTAGGTTTTGTTGCCAAAAAATCTCTCGCTGGAGATGGTATTCATTATGAGCCTAGATGGTTTAAACCTTGGCCACCTAATGTTTTAACTGAAATAGAAATAGAAGGTCAAAATTATCCTTTGGGTGATATGTATTTTGATATAGCTGGTATCAAAATAGGTTTTGAAATTTGTGAAGAGGCTTGGATTTCTCATCGACCAGGCTCAGAGTTAGCGACAAAAGGTGTTGATATTATTCTTAATCCTAGTGCTAGTCATTTTGCATTTAGTAAATATGATATTAGAAAAGATTTTGTGATTGAAGGCTCAAGAGCTTTTGGTGTAGCATATATTTATACTAATCTAATGGGCTGTGAATCTGGAAGAATAATTTTTGATGGTGGTACTCTTATTGCCTCAGGTGGTAAGCTAATGGCAGCAGGTAAAAGATTATCATTTAAAGATTTTTTAATAACTTCAACGACTATCGAAATTGATAAGGTAAGGATGAATCAATCAAAAGTATCAAGCTTTCATGCTGAATTAAAAACGGATGATTCTTCAATCAAATTTCATGATTTTAAATTTCCAGAAATTAAACTTGAGAGTGAGCTAGATAATGTAGAAGCAAACTTGAATAAGGATCATTGGGAATCATCAAATTTTAGAAAAGAGGAAGAGTTTGTTAGAGCTGAGGCTTTGGCATTATTTGACTATTTAAGAAAAAGCTATTCTAAAGGTTTTGTTGTTTCCCTTAGTGGTGGAGCTGATTCTAGTGCAGTTGCAACACTAATATATTTTATGATTGAAATGGCAAAAAAAGAGATAGGAATAGAAGTTTTTAAAAGTAAATTTGCTTATATGTCTGATAAATTAGAAGGATTGTCAGAAACAAAAGAAATAATGAAAGTTTTATTAACCTGTGTTTATCAATCTACAGCCAATAGTGGAGATGTTACACATCATGCCGCTAAAGGTTTAGCAGAGGGATTGGGAGCTGACTTTTTAGATTTTAATATTAATGATATTGTCAAAAGTTATGTTGAGATAGTCTCTAATAGTATAGGTCGAAAACTAAATTGGAAGCATGATGATATAGCCTTACAAAATATTCAGGCAAGATCAAGAGGGCCTGGCATCTGGTTATTAGCTAATGAAAGGCAATCAATTTTATTAACAACTAGTAATCGTAGTGAGGCAGCTGTTGGCTATGCAACAATGGACGGAGACACTTGTGGTGGCTTATGTCCTATTGGTGGAATAGACAAAAATTTCTTAAGAAGTTGGTTAAAATGGGTACAAACTTCTGGCCCTGACGGTTTTCACAACTTACCAATTTTAAGTTTAATTAATGAGCAAGAACCAACTGCAGAGTTAAGACCAGCTGGTAATAAACAAACAGATGAAAAAGATTTAATGCCTTATGATGTCCTAGATGCCATAGAAAGAGCTGCTATTAGAGATAAGCGTACTCCTGTAGAAGTCTTTTTACTAATGAAAGGTAAGTTTTTTAATCAGTATCCAATTGAAGATCTCAAATTGTGGGTTAATAAATTTTTTAAGCTCTGGTGTATTAATCAATGGAAAAGGGAAAGATATGCACCATCATTTCATTTGGATGATGAAAATCTTGATCCAAAAACTTGGTGTCGTTTTCCTATTCTTTCCGGTGGATACAAAAAAGAACTACAAGAGTTAAGTGAAATAGAGTAATAACTTAAAAATATAATGGTTTGATTAATCAAACCATTATATTTTGGTAATAAATGTTTATTTTAAAAAATATTAACCCATTGCTTTTGTCATCAAGCTTTTTAATTTATAAACCTGATCTCTTATTTCAGCTGCTTTTTCAAACTCAAGATTCTTGGATAAAACTTTCATTTCATCTTCAAGTTTTTTCATAATTCTAGGTATATCTTCAAGATCGTTAATGTCCTCACCAAGATCATATCCAATTTGCTTTTCTGAAACTTTTAACTTATCAAGTATAGAATTATTCATTGATTTTATAATCGAAAATGGAGTAATGTTATTAACTTTGTTATGTTCTAGCTGTATAATTCTTCTTCTATTGGTTTCATCCATTGCTCTTGCCATAGAGTTAGTTATTTTATCTGCATATAACAATACTTGCCCTTCAACATTTCTGGCGGCTCTACCAATAGTTTGTATTAAGGCACTTTCAGATCGTAAAAATCCTTCTTTATCAGCATCCATGATAGCTACTAAAGAAACTTCTGGTAAGTCCAAACCTTCTCTTAATAGATTTACCCCAATTAAAACATCAAATATTCCTATTCGTAAATCACTAAGAATTTCTATTCTTTGAATAGGTTTTATATCAGAATGTAGATATTTTACTTTCATAGATAAATCTTGCAAATAAGTGGTTAAATCTTCTGCCATTTTTTTTGTCAAAGTTGTTACCAATACTCTCTGATTTTTTTCGACTCTAATCTTTATTTCATTAATTAAATCATCAACCTGATTTGCTGTTTCACGAACTATAACTTCAGGATCTATTAATCCTGTTGGTCTAATTACCTGTTGAGCTATTTGTTGACTTATATCAAGCTCAAAAGGAGCAGGAGTTGCTGAAACAAATATAATCTGATTAATCTTTTTAAAGAATTCTTCTGATTTTAAAGGTCTATTATCCAATGCACTTGGAAGCCTAAATCCATGATCGACAAGAGTCATTTTTCTTGATCTATCGCCATTATACATTCCTCTTATTTGTGGTAGGCTAACATGAGATTCATCTACCATGATCAAAAAATCATCAGGAAAATAATCAATCAATGTTTCGGGAGATTCGCCCTCTTTTCTACCTGTTAATGGTCGTGAATAATTTTCAATGCCTTGACAATAACCGATTTCTTTCATCATCTCTAAGTCATAATTAGTTCTCTGTTCTAGCCTTTGAGCTTCTAACAGTTTGTTTTCACTTTTAAAAAAGTTCAAGCGATCTTTTAACTCAGCTTCGATATTACTCATGGCACTTTCTAGGCTTTCAGGTGAGATAATAAAATGCTTACTAGGGTACAGGACAATACTTTCCATTTTTTCAATCACTTTTAGTGAAACTAATTCATAAGAAGTTATTTTTTCTATTTCATCACCAAACATTTCAATCCGAATAAATAACTCATCATAAGGTGGATAAATTTCCAAAATATCACCTTTAGCTCTAAATTTCCCTCGTTCAATTACTAAGTCATTTCTTTCATATTGAATATGTATCAGTTTTTTGATCAATTCATCACGACTTATTTGTTGACCTATAGATAATTGGATTGATGCTTTTAAATATTCGTCAGGAATACCCAAACCATATATACATGATACGCTTGAAACAACTATCGTATCTCTTCTTTCAAATAATGATCTTGTTGCCGAATGTCTAAGCCTATCAATTTCACTGTTAATAACTGAATTTTTTTCAATAAAGGTATCAGTCTTAGGAATATATGCTTCAGGTCTATAAAAATCGTAGTAACTAATAAAATATTCAACCGCATTATCAGGGAAAAATTCTTTAAGCTCATTACATAATTGTGCTGCCAAAGTCTTATTATGAGCTATAACAAGAGTCGGTTTTTGGACATTATTAATAACATTGGCCATTGTAAATGTTTTACCTGTACCTGTAGCACCAAGTAAAGTTTGATATCTATAGCCTTTATTTAAGCCATCTGTCAACTGTGCAATAGCTGTTGGCTGATCTCCAGAAGGAGAATACTCAGATTTTAGTTGAAATTTTTTACTCATAATAAATATTTTACCTCAAATTTTTAAACTCAATCATCCATATATTATCTTAGTTCGATATTAATCATAACAGCTCTAAGGGTAATATTAGATGTAAAGCTTTGAACCAATATATTTGCAAAAATAATAAATAATATTATTTATTATTTTAAAATGTTAACTATTTTAAAGTTTATATGTTACAATATATTTACAAAAATATATTAAGAACGTTCTATTATAAGGAGAAACGAATATGAAAAAAATACATTCAATAGTTTTAACATCAGCATTAATAATTGCACCTTTAATTTTTACTGGTTGTAAAAACGATGAAGCAAAACAAGATGATGCTTCAAAAAATAGTGGTAACACTGTTACAGATAGCGGAACAAAAGCTCATAACGTAGCAAAGCAACAAAATTTAATTGACCAAAAAGATAAAAATGTTCCTGATGGAGTTAAAGATAAATACATTAGAGATAGAGAAATTGTTGGTGCTGGTAAAAAAGAAGATAAAAAATAGACATTTTAGGCTTGTTGCAACGATAATTTACACTTATTAAAATTTAGATTATCGCGTCTTAACTAAAAAATGTGTAAACAAGGAGTTGTAAGTCCTTGTTTACATATATACATTAATTTGCATTTAGTTAACTCGCCAATATTTAGTTTTTTAAATTTAATTGGCTAATTCTTTTTTGAATAATTCCTTGTAAATATCTCTAGCAATGGGTGCAGCTATTTCGCCGCCATGTCCACCATTTTGAACAAAAACAGTGATTGCATATTTAGGATTTTTGTAAGGTGCATAGGTAACAATCCAACTATGAGTTTTTTTGTTTGGTGGATCTTCGGCTGAACCTGTCTTAGCTGTAGCCTCAATACCAAGATGTTTTAGAGCTGATGCTGTACCATATCTTACAGTTGCTCTGACACCATTACGCACAACTTGTAAATTAGCATTAGATATTTGCAGCTTTCTAATAATCTCAGGTTTTACCTTACCTGTATCATTATCTATTAAAAGTTGTGGTTTAAGCACTTTTCCTCCATTTGCTAGAGCAGACATCATAACAGTTGCTTGTAATGGGGTTACATGCACAAAACCTTGACCAATTGAGCTATTTACGGAGTCACCAGGATACCAAGGAGTTTTCCAATACTTCATTTTCCAATCATTATCAGGAATAATACCTTTTGACTCACCTGGAAGATCAATATTAGTTTTTTCACCGAAGCTAAACATTTTAGTGTATTTCTTAATATTATCAATACCCATTTCTAACGATAATTCATAATAAACAGTATCAATTGAAAATGCTAAAGCTTTTTCGATATTAACCCATCCAAAACCTACAGGATTCCAATCGTTAAATCTATATTTTCCAATTTTAAAATATCCTTTACTATAAAATTGCCTGTTCTCAGTTAATATCCCCATTTGTAACGCACCAGCACTAACAGCAACTTTAAAGATTGAGCCTGGGGTAAAAGAACTTATAGCTCTGTTCATAAAAGGATTATCAAGTTTTTGGACTTTTTTCCATAGTTCTGGAGTAATACGAGAATAAAACATATTAGGATCATAATCAGGTTTACTCGCCATAGCTAATACTTCACCTGTATTGACGTCCATGACTACAGCAGCAGCTCTTTTACCCTCAAGCAAGTCTTCAACTTTAGCTTGTAACTCACTATCAATAGTTAGTTTTAGGTTATTACCTTGAGTTGGTAACTCTGATTTTAATGTTCTTATTTTTCGTCCAATTGAGTCAACCTCGATATATTGTCCACCCTCAACACCTCTTAATCTATCTTCTAAGCTTTTTTCTATTCCTATTTTACCAATAGTATTACCTACTTTATAATCCTTATCTTTTAGATCATTAAGTTCATCATAAGTTATTTCACCTGTGTAACCTAATATATGAGAGGC
>JACMQJ010000447.1 GCA_014377055.1 Candidatus Sericytochromatia bacterium | reverse complement strand
TAGGATCTACTCCTATGTCTATTTTTCTCTTTAATTCATAGGATAAGTTAATCAATGATTTTTTATCAATTTCAGAAATACTTATTAGTTTTATATTATCAAAAAATAACGGCATAAAAGGTCTAAAAATATGGTTTAACTCTAACATAATGTGATCAGGTAAGTATTCATAAAGTAAAATATTATCTTTTAAACTTTTATCTAAAAAGTTATTATTTGAGATAATAGACTGAAATAAAACAGTAATTTTATTTAATAAAACGATAATTTCTTCTAAGTTAGAAATTTTGTCATTAATTTTATTGATTTTTTCTTTTATTTTATTTTGCATTTTTCAGAATAACAATATTTTATATAATTACTGATATTTAAAACAAGTTAGCAAAATAATATGCTCTTGCTTATTTTATTATAGTAAAATATCCTTTATTTAAAGCGTTTTTCAATAATTAAATTTTGTAATATAGATTTACTGCTTTTCTTATAAAGCTCTAAGGATAAATTGAAACAACGTATTGAATATTAAAACAAATAGATTATGATTGTTTGCTGTAATAGCCAGCAATTTTAAATATTTTAAATAGTGAGTAGGTAAAAAAATGAAAGGTGTTGGGATTTTTGGAGGAACATTTGATCCCATTCATATTGGTCATTTAATTATTGCTGAACAAGCATTAGATAGCCTAAAACTTGAAAAAATAATTTTTATACCAAATGGTAACCCTCCTCATAAATCTATATCTTATGCTCAAAAAGATCATAGGTTAAAGATGATTCAATTGGCTATCGAAGACAATAGGAGGTTTGAAGTATCAGATATAGAAATAAATAAGACTGAAAAAAGTTATACAGTTGATACAATATCATCTATGAAAAAAATAGTTCAAGATGAGATTTTTTTTATAATGGGCTCAGATTCACTAATCAACATTAAGAGTTGGTATCAATATGAAAAACTATTAGAATGTTGTAATTTTGTAATTTTACCGAGAGTCTTAAATAATTTGGATGCAAAAATAATTAAATTATTATCCAATCGAGCAGATATTATAATTGACAAAAATAATCTTGATCTAAACATTAATTATTTAAAAAAATGGATTGAAATTAATTTAAATATGAGCTTAGAAAAATTTTTCTTTATTGATTTTCCTCTATTAGAAATATCTTCGACTACAGTTAGAAAAAATATAACAGATAAAAAAAGTATTAATTATTTGGTTTCGTCAAAAGTAATTCAATATATTTATGAAGAAAACTTATATTAAAGCCTAATATTATTTTAGAATGTTAAAAAATACAGCTAATAATGTAGGTTATTTGTATAGCCTAAGGGAAAATAATATGCCAATACTTCAACTTGAAAAAAAGTTAAAAGAGATTTTATCTCCCGAAGTTTTTGAACACTCTATAAAAGTTAAAGATTATTGCTACGATCTAGCTCAACATTATAAATGTGATCCAGAAAAACTATCAATTGCAGGGTTAGTACATGATTGTGGCAAAATATACAGCTCAGATGAGTTGATATCAAAAGCAGAAGACTTTGATATTTCGATTACCGAAATGATATTATCTTCACCTGTTAATACTTTGCATGGAGTAATGGGTGCAAACTATGCTAGAGAAAAATTAGGTATAGATGATAATGAGATATTGACAGCTATAAAATATCACACTTACGGTTCTGAAGATATGAATATATTTACTAAATTATTGTTTATAGCTAATAAAGTTTTTAGCATCGACAAAAAATATAGTGATCAGATAGAAGAAGTAAAAAAAACCGTTCTTAAAGATATTAATCAAGCTGTTCTAATGACTTTTGATATTATGTTAAAAAGTTATATCTTAGAAGGTAAACTAATAAATCCTCAATTAGTGACTTCAAGAAATAAAATATTGATGAGTTTAAAAAATATTAATAAAATATAGAGTATATTGTAGGTAATATAGATTATTATGTAACTATGGAATATTAACTAAGGGGTAAACTTTTATTGGAAGATAAATTTTGTGAGTTGGTTCTTGAATCCGCTCTCGATAAAAAAGCAATTAAAACAATTGTGATGGATATAAGTCAAGTTAACGGTATGGCTGACTATATGATGATATGTACAGGTAATTCGACTACTCATGTAAATGCTATTGCTAATGGTATTCTGAAAAGTGTTCAAGATGGTGGACACAAAGTATTTAACACTAATGGAGCGAGTGAAGGTCAGTGGGTCTTACTTGATCTAGGTAATGTAATTGTGCATATTATGCAGGAGTCTGTAAGAAATTTTTACACCTTAGAAAAATTATGGAACAACGGAAAAATAATTTATTTAGATGAAGAATACGCTTTACAAATTAAAGAAGCATAGAGGTTTTACTGCTATAGAGTTAATGATTGTCGTTGTTATCATCGGCATAATTGTTTCTATAGGAGTCGCAAATTATATCGCTAGTTCAAAAAAGAGAGCTTTAGAAGCATCTTTAATGACAAATATGCGTACTCTTCAGATAATGCTTGAAACTTATAAAGTTGATTGGCAACTATACCCAGATAACTTAAATTCTTTAGGTTTAGAGTCTACAACTAAGAGATATAACAAATCTATCGCAAATCCATATACAAGACAATCAGGGCCTGTAGGAACTACAAATTTATGGGCAATAGATTATTTGGATCCATCAGATCCAACATTTCCGACTAACAAAGCTCTCTATTTTGGTCGAGTTGGTTATCAACCAATTGGTACACCACCAGCTATATCAAAATATTATCTTTTTGGATACGGAGATAATTCAATACCTATCGAAAGAAAAGGTACAACATATACAGTTACAAATGGAGGATAATAAGAAATGGGTAAAATAAAGTTATTAAATGTAGGATTTGGAAATATCATACCTACTAATGAAGTAATAGCAATAGTTAGTCCTGCTTCAGCACCAATCAAGAGATTGATTCAAAAAGCTAAGGAAGAAAAAGGACTAAAAAATGAGGTGACAGGTAAAGAAATAGGTCTAATGGATCTAACTCAAGGTAGAAAAACTAGATCTGTAGTAGTTACTGATTATGGTAGAGTTTATTTGTCCTCTTTACAACCAGAAACCATTGTTAATCGTGTAAAAGATGATAAAGTTTTACTTTCTGATGAAGAGCCTGAAGTAGAAATAGTTCTTGCTAAAAAACCTAAAGCTAAAAAAAGTAAGAAAAAATAATGTATTTAGATCGTTTAGGAAAATACAATGAAAACTGGAAACTAAAAAAACGTGAGGGTATACTCATTGTTGTTTCTGGTCCCTCTGGTGTTGGTAAAGGTACTATTGTTAGTGAATTGATTAAGATGGCTCCTGAGTTATTGGTAAAATCAGTTTCGGTAACAACTAGAAAACCTAGATCCATTGAATCAGAAGGAAATGATTATTTTTTTAAATCTATTGAAGACTTTAGTGAGTTAATAGAGAAAGATATGTTACTTGAATATGCTTGTATTTTTGATGGTAAACTTTATGGAACACCAAGAAAATATGTCGCTGAACAAGTTGCTAACGGCAAAGATGTTATACTTGAAATTGATGTTCAGGGAGCTTTACAAGTAAAAAGAAAGTGGAAGAACGGTATTTATATTTTTATTCTTCCGCCAACTTTTCAAGAGCTTGAAAGAAGATTAAGGGACAGAAAGACAGAAGATGAAGAAGCAATTCATAACCGTCTAGCTGTTGCTAATAGAGAGTTAGAAAACATATCAGAATATGACTATGTTATAGTCAATGACCAAATAAGTGATTCCGTTGAATATATAAAATCTATAATCATAGCGGAGCATTGTAGTATTAAAAGAAGTTTTAAGGAAGGCTAATAGTGCATAAAAGAACGACAAACAGATTAAGTGAAATGATGGCTAATGCTGATAACAGATATGTCTTAGTACATGCTGTTGCGAAAAGAGCTAAAAAAATAATGGAAGGTTCAGCACAATCCAATTTAGAAATATCAAATAATAAAGCTATAGTTACTGCTATTCAAGAAATTATTGCTGAAGAAGGACATTAAAAAACAACATTATGTTTGTTTGATATTTGTTTAATCAAAAAGGATCGAATCTCGAGCTATTGCTTATTGAGAAAGTCGATCCTTATAAGATTTATATTATCATAAATATATAAGTTAAGTCAAGATATATTTTAAAATATTTGGCTAAAAATTCAATAAATGGTAATATTTATATCGGTTCTAAATTATAAATAAGGAGTATTGTTGTGAAAACAGAAGTACAGCCAAAGTATTATGATGCAAAAGTAAGTTGCGTATGCGGTAATACTTTCACCACTGGCTCAACGAAACCAGAAATAAAAGTGGAAATTTGTGCAGCTTGTCACCCTTTCTACACTGGTCAGCAAAAAATCGTTGATAGTGAAGGTAGAGTTGAAAGATTCATGCGTAAATATAAAAAGAAAGAAGACTAACACTTGGTCTAATAAAAAAGGATTGTAT